>JAAELY010000239.1 GCA_024226335.1 bacterium | reverse complement strand
GGCGATGTCCACGCCCACCGCGTACGGGATTACCGCTCCTTCCAGTGCCAGAACACCGCCAATGGGTAAGCCATAACCGACGTGGGCGTCGGGCATCAACGCGGCGCCGGCCGCCAACGGTACACCGCACGCCTGTTTCATCTGTGCTCGCGTGGCGTCGTCGATTTCCGTGCCCCAGGTCTGATAGTCAATTGGATCGGGCCGCACGAAGGACCGTTCCTCAATCACGTCCTTTGCGAACTGGCCGAGATGCTCGTCTTCGGTGAAGTCCTGCGGGCGGTCGATCACGTCTCGAATCGCCTGCTTGACCTGCTTCCCACGTATCCCACCGGTCTTCATCATGCTCTGGATCGCGGCAATCGCGCCGTGGACGCACTCTTCAGGCACGCCAAGTTTCTGAAGCTGTCGGCTGTTCATAATTACATCGTGTCCACAATGAAAGGAAGCAGGCGTGCAATGTTCCTCGCGTCGTCTATGCCACGGTGGTGCGTGCCCTCAAGCGGCAAGCCCACCCTCCGCAGGGCAGCTTTCATGCCCTCCGGCTTCCGTAGCTCCATTCGCTCGGCAAATCGCTGCTTGAGATTCATGTGTTTGCCGAATGGGTACGGCAAACCGTGCAAAGAACAGTCTTGCTTCAACTGCTTGCGATCGTACGCTCCCCAAGAACAGAAGAGATGGTTCCGGTATTCTGCACTCCACCTAACGAGTTGATCTAGCACATCGGAGAACCCCGGCGCGTTGTCGACGTCCGCCTGTGTGATACTCGTCAACTCCGTGCAAAATACGGTCAGCAGTCGGTTTCGCACCGGTTGCACGAAGCAACCGAACTCAGCGACTGGTTGAAGAGACTGCGCGTCGGCCATCACGGCCCCAATCTCGATGATCTCCATCCTTCCGAACGGAATGGTGCCCTGGTCGCAGCAGGTGGCTTCGAGGTCGATCACAAGGTAGTAGTCGTATCGCATTTCGTGCCGTTCGATGTTTGGATTTGTCGTTGGGACGATTGTCTACACCAAGGTGTCTGCCGTCGAGGCGGCATCAGGAAGACGCCCCTGGTCCGATCGCTCGAACCAGGAGCGTTCCCAAGTGACCCACGCGGAGGTGGGCTCATGTTGCACGGCCGGATGCCGGTGACAGGCTGGATTCTTCCCAGATTCTGCACCAGCAACCGCGCCATCGTCTCTGAGCACTGCTCAGGCGACGACCTTGGTCACGACACCCGAGCCAACGGTTTTGCCGCCTTCCCGGATGGCGAACCGGGCGCCGTCCGCCAACGCGACCGGTCGCCCCAGATGCACGCCCAGCCTCACGCCGTCGCCGGGCATGGCCATCTCGGCATCGCCCAGGACCTCAGTTGCCCCAGTGACGTCCGTCGTGCGGAAGAAGAACTGCGGCGTGTAACCGCCGAAAAACGGTGTATGACGGCCGCCCTCCTCCTTCGTGAGCACGTAGACCTCGGCCTCGAACTCGGTATGGGGCGCTATCGAGCCTTTGGCCGCTAGTACCTGGCCTCGCTGGACCTCGTCGCGAGCGACTCCGCGAAGCAGACAACCCACGTTGTCGCCGGCCTGGGCGAAGTCCATGATCTGGCCGAACGTCTCGACCTGCGTGACGACGACCGTCCGCGGCTGGTCGGCGGCACCCACGATGTCCACCGAGTCGCCGCACCGTACGACGCCCTGCTCGATCTTGCCGCTCACGACCGTGCCGCGACCGGTGATCGTAAACACGTTCTCGATCGGCATGAGCAGCGGTTTGTCCACCGCCCGGACCGGGTCGGGAAGGTAGGTGTCGAGCGCAGCAAGCAACTCGTCGATACACCGCGTGGCCTGCGAATCGCTCGGGTTGTCGTGAGCGAGCATCGCAGATCCCCGGATAAACGGCACGTCGTCGCCCGGGAACTTGTACTGCGACAGCAGGTCTCGCAGCTCCATCTCAACGAGTTCGAGCATTTCCGGATCGTCGACCAGATCGCACTTATTCAGGAACACGACCAGGTGCGGCACGTCGACTTGGCGAGCCAGCAGCACATGCTCTCGCGTCTGAGGCATCGGTCCATCGGCGGCCGACACCACCATCACGGCGCCGTCCATCTGGGCCGCTCCGGTGATCATGTTCTTGATGTAGTCGGCATGGCCAGGGCAGTCGATGTGAGTGTACATTCGTCGCTCGGTCTCGTACTTCACATGGGCCGCCGTGATCGTCACCGTCTTGCTCTCGTCGCGGACAATGCCACCTCTGGCGATCTCCGCATACGGCTTGTAGTCGGCCAGACCTCTGTTGGACTGCACGCGCAGGATGGCGGCAGTCAGCGTGGTCTTGCCGTGGTCGACGTGACCAACGGTTCCCACATTCACGTTCAGTTTGTCACGACAAAAAGTCTCCTTGGCCATTTTCTCCTCCTTTCAAGGGGGTTACGGAAGCGGAGACAAAGCACACCACCGAGCGATCGCACAGTGCCACGCCGCGGCTTGCCAGGCAGCGGTGAGGTAAGCGAACGTCGGAAATGCGCTTACGGAAGAAACGGGGCGCACCGGCGCCACACGCGCTGTGGCCGGTCTCCCGACCGAGCCACCAGTCTGACCGAAGGTCTCAAAACGCAGGGGAGACCTTCGGTCACGCCAATCGACGGGGTCGGGAGACCCGCGCCGAACAAAGGAATCCGCGGAGAGAAGGAGCCTGGCCCGACCGGGCCAGCGGCGAGGCTACCCCAGGACGAGAGCACAGGCTCTAAAGCTCAGTGAAGTGGCTTGGAAATCGCATCGTTCGCCGTCTTTGCGCGGAAGAATGAAGGTGTTCGGCAGGAACCTGGTCCGCACGGACCGCGATACCGCCTTCCCACTACGTGACAACCCTAATGCGAAAAGGGCTCGCAGGGGGATTTGGATAACCCCAAGAAAGAAGGCCCCCGGTGCCGACTCAGTCGGACCGGAGGCCTTTGGTTTACAATTCGATCGACTCGACCTCCGCGACGAAGCGGTTGGCATCACCGCTCAGGAACGAGGCGACCACGTTGAACACGGCGTCACTGAAGCCGCCGATGTTC
>JAAELY010000238.1 GCA_024226335.1 bacterium | reverse complement strand
TGAACGCTTCGTCCGGGGCACCCCGAAGCCCAGTCCGCTTCCCGAAGCGGTCTGGATCAACCCACCCGAATCATCAACGACAGGAGGAATTGCTCAGTAAATCAAACAATCGAGTGTCTCATCGGCGTTGACAGGTTCCGGGTGGCTAAGCAGACAGAAGTAAACAACCAGGAGAACAGATATGGGCCGACGTGAAGGACAGATCGAAGACAAAGGACCGGGGAAGTGGAGACTTCGTTGGTCTACCGGGTGGGATCCGGTCAAGAAGCGATACACCAAGACCTCAGAGACTTTTCTCGGAACAAAGAGGCAGGCCGAATCCAGGCTCCGCTTGATCCAGAAGTCTCTTGAGGACACAAGCTATGTGGAGCCCTCCAGGATCACATTGGGTGAGCACATCGAGGAGTGGCTGGCCTCGCCGGGGCTACGCAACAAGGTCTCGGAGCGGACGCTCCATGGTATGGGGCTCATGCTGCGCAAGCATGTGATTCCAGTCCTGGGCCAGCGCAAGCTCCAGAAGATCGGCAACCCACAGGTGCAGAACCTGATTGATGGATTGTCGGATCGAGCGGGTAAAGCGTTGTCACCTCGAACGCATCAAGTGGTTCGACGCCTTCTCTCGCAGGCGTTCAGCCGCGCGATCAGACAGCAGCGTATCGCTCACAACCCAGCCGCAGACATCGAACTGCCTCGGCGCAGGGATGGAGATCATGGAAGGCAAGACGAGCGGCGGTCGCTCACCGTCGCTGAACTTCGGGCGTTTCTCTCGGCATCCCAGGGCACCCGGTTCGATGTGCTCTGGTACTTCATGGCGGCGACGGGCTGTCGTCCGGGGGAGGCTCTTGCTGTCACGTGGCAAGACCTGGACGACGAGACTCACGTCACCTTTCGGCAGGCTGTCTCCAAGGACGGGAAGAGCCGCCTGATTCTTGCCCCAACCAAGACGCGAAAGACCCGTCGGATTCCCCTGCCCCAGTCCGTCATCGACGCTCTGGCCGCCCACAAGGTCAGCCAGAGCAGACACATCCTCGGGCTGGGCCCGAACTACGATCGGAGTCTCGACCTCATCTTCCCGAACGAGCACGGCGGGCTGATGAGCCCAGACAACCTCCGCACCCGGCACTTCGTGCGGATTGCCGAGAAGGCGGGAATCGAGCTTCGAAAAGGAGACGGCCCTTACGTGCTCCGGCACACGGTCGTGTCCCAGCTTCTGCTCCACGGTGAAGCTCCGCAGACCGTCGCTGAACGAGTCGGGGACACGGTCGAAACCATCATGAGCCACTACGCCCACGCAGTGCCTCGACTCCAGGCTGGGGCTACTGAAACCATTGACCGGATCGCGTTCGGGGACTGATTCAACGGGCGACTGAAGAGTTCGCCCCTTTTTCAGCCCTTAAACCACCGGGGCTGCTTCCGAGCAAATCGCCAAGTGCGCGTAATCACTGGTGACCCAGGCAGGATTCGAACCTGCGACTTCTTGCTCCGGAGGCAAGCGCTCTATCCAAGCTGAGCTACTGGGCCGAGCGGGGTGCAGCCTCGCACAGATCGGCGACAGCAGCCAGTCCGGGCCAGCGCGCGTGGCGTGGTGGGCGATACTGGACTTGAACCAGTGACCTCTACGGTGTGAACGTAGCGCTCTAGCCAGCTGAGCTAATCGCCCGATAGCGGCGCCTGAACGCCGCTTCCGAATCAAGGAATACGTCAGCTTCCCAGGGACTTCAAGCGCCGCCGCGATGCTGTCGAACCGCCGCCCCGATGAACTCGCGAAATAGCGGGTGCGGCTCGAAGGGAGTGGACTTGAATTCCGGATGGAACTGGCAGGCTAGAAACCAGGGATGGTCCGCGTATTCAACGATCTCCGCGAGCCGCCCGTCGGGCGAAATACCGGAGATCACCAGACCCGCCTCTTCGAGGCGTTCGCGGTAGTCTGAGTTCACTTCGTAGCGGTGACGATGCCGCTCCGAGACTTCCGTGCGACCGTAGGCCCGCGCCGCCAGAGTGTCCGGAACGATGCGACAGGGATAGGCCCCCAGACGCATGCTGCCCCCGGTCTCGGCGACGTGCCGCTGGTCGGGCATGAAATCGATGACCGGATGCGGAGTCTTGGGATCGATCTCGATCGAACTCGCACCCGAGAGTCCCGCCAGATTGCGCGCGCCTTCGATCACCGCGCACTGCATGCCGTAGCAGATGCCAAAGTACGGGATCTGGTTGACCCGCGCGTATTGGATCGCCTGGATCTTGCCCTCTGCGCCGCGCGAGCCGAAACCGTGCGGAACCAGGATGCCATCCACGCTCCCCAGGGAGTCGAGTGCGGCGCCGGCCAGCTTGTCGGAATCCACGTACTCGATATCGACGCCCACCGAATGCGCCACGCCCGCGTGCGTGAGAGCCTCGTTCAAACTCTTGTACGATTCGGTCAACTCGACGTACTTGCCCACCATGGCGATGCGCACGCGCGAGTCGGGATTCTTGAGCACCGCTACGAGACGCTCCCAGCGCTCGAGATTCGGCTGGCCCGTCCAGATGTTCAGGAGACTCACGATCTTGTCGTCCAGGCCCTCGCCGTGGAACACCAGCGGCAGATCGTAGATGGTATCGACGTCTTTCGCAGTGATGACCGCGTCTTCATCGACGTCGCAGAACAGCGCCAGCTTGTTCTTCACGGATCGCGGCAGATAGCGGTCCGTGCGACACAGGAGGATGTCGGGCGCGATACCGATCGAGCGCAACTCTTTCACGCTGTGCTGCACCGGCTTGGTTTTCAGTTCACCGGCGCTGCTCACGTAGGGAACGAGCGCGATGTGAATGTACAAGACATTTTCGCGCCCGATGTCGGAGCGCAGCTGGCGAATCGCCTCGAGGAAAGGCAGGGATTCGATATCGCCCACCGTACCGCCGACCTCGACGATCTGAACATCGGTCTCACCGCTAAGCCCGACGATGTGTTCTTTGATCTCGTCGGTGACGTGCGGAATCACCTGTACGGTCGCACCGAGGTACTTGCCTTCGCGCTCCTTCTGGATCACCTGCTCATAAACCCGACCGGCCGTCAGATTGTTCTTGCGGCTGAGCGTGACCTGAGCAAAGCGCTCGTAATGGCCCAGGTCGAGATCGGTCTCGGCACCGTCATCGGTGACGTAGACCTCACCGTGCTGCATCGGGTTCATGGTTCCCGGATCGACGTTCAGATACGGGTCGAGCTTGAGAAAATCGACCCTCAGGCCGCGCGCTTCGAGCAGGGCGCCGATCGACGCTGAGGACAGACCTTTGCCCAGAGAGGACAGTACCCCACCAGTTACGAAGATGAACTTTGTCTTACGTTCCATTTACGCTCCGTCAGGGCTGCGACAGGAGTAAGACACACGGAGGCTTTCGTCAAAGTCCGATTTCGGACCGGCCTGTGGAAAACCCGTGCGCAAGCGGGTTTGGGGGTGGAAGTTGCCTCGTCGCACAGACTCAGTTGCTGCGCTGATTCTCGCGCGCGAGCGCCTCCTCGACGCGTCGCACATCCTCGGGCGTATCGACCTCGAGCGCCCGGTGGACCACCGTCGGCACGGAGATCTGGTAGCCGTGTTCCAGCGCGCGCAGCTGTTCGAGCCGCTCGGCCTGCTCGAATGGGGTCCTCGCGAGTTCCGGATACTTCAACAAGAACTCGCGCCGATACGCGTAAACCCCGATGTCGCTGTAGACGACCAGCCCGCGCCCGGCGTGTTCGCGTTCGACCCGCTCGCGATTGAAATAGTCTTGTTCCGCCGGTACGTCTTCGATGATGGGCAGTCGGGTGAAAGTGAGCGCGCGATCCGAGCGATCCACGACCACTTTTCCGCGATTGGGGTCAAAGCGGTCTTCGGGCCGGTCGAGTTCCGTCTTCAACGTACCCATGACGATCGCTGGATCGGCACGCAGGGGCCGGACCAGTGCCGCGATCGTCGAGCCCTCGACCATCGGTTCATCGCCCTGGACGTTGCAGACCACATCGTCGCTCAGGTCGGCGGCCACCTCGGCGAGCCGGTCGGTGCCGGTGGCGTGATCCGGCGAGGTCATGCGCACCTCGAAGCCGGCCTCAGCTACCACGTCGAAAATGCGCTGATCGTCGGTCGCGACCAGGAAGCGATCGACGACGCCCTCCCGGACGGCGGCAGCCACGCGCTCGGCCACGTGCAGGATCATCGGCTTGCCCGCCAGCGGGAACAGCGGTTTGCCCGGAAAGCGAGTGGATCCGTAGCGAGCGGGAATGATCGCGGTCACCCGCATCCCGCCCGGGGATCCGGACGACTGGGGAGGTGTTTTCAACAGACGGCTAGCGCTTGCTGAACTGGAAGCGCGCTCGAGCGCCCTTCTGACCGTACTTCTTGCGCTCCTTCTCGCGCGCATCGCGGGTCAGCAGGCCGGCGTTTTTCAGCGCGGGTCGCAGCGATGGATCGTACTTTTCGAGTGCGCGCGCGATGCCGTGGCGAACCGCACCGGCCTGTCCGGACACGCCACCGCCTTTGACGGTCACGCGCATGTCGAACACGCCGGCCTTCTCGATCACTTCGATCGGCTGCATCATGACCAGGCGCAGGCTCTCGCGCGGGAAGTAGTCTTCGCTGGTGCGGCCGTTGATCGTAATCTGGCCGGAACCGGGGGTAAGGTAGACCCGCGCCGACGAACTCTTGCGACGGCCGGTGGCGTAGTAGCGATTGGGAATCTCTGTGGTCGACATCAGGTCAGCTCCATGGTCTCGGGCTTCTGCGCCGCGTGGGGATGTTCGGCGCCCGCGTAGACCTTGAGCTTGCGAAACATCTGACGTCCGAGCGGCCCGCGGGGCAACATGCCCTTGATGGCCGACTCGATCACGCGCTCCGGATGCAATTCGAGCATGCGGTCGGCGCGAATGGATTTGATCCCGCCTGCGTAGCCCGAGTGGCGGTAGTAGTGCTTCTGCTCGAGCTTGCGCCCGGTCAGGCGCACGCTGCTGGCGTTGACCACGATCACGTGGTCCCCGGTGTCGACGTGCGGAGTGAAATCGGGTCGGTGCTTGCCCCGCAACACGGAGGCGACTCGGGTGGCGAGTCGGCCGAGGACCTGCTCGTTGGCATCGACGATCAGCCAGCGGCGTTCGATGTCCTCCGCTCGGGCGCTGATGGTCGGTTTGGCTGGATTCGGCACGATTCTCCCCTCTTCCCGGTCGGACCGGAACGGCAGGGAATAGCCGAACCCCTTCGACAGGTCAAGCAGCCCCGTCATCTGCAGGGTATTTCACCCAGAGCAGACAGAGCCCGCAGCCGGGTGCCGTAGGTCCGGCTCGGCGGCGATCCCGCGAAGCCAGGATCTTGGCGACCTCCGCGGGCGTGCGCCGACCCTGGCCACAATCGACGAGCGTGCCGACCAGGTTCCGGACCATGTAGCGCATGAAGCTGCGCCCCTCGGCCTCTACGTGGATTTCGTCGTCCATTCGACGGATGTCCAGGCGTCCGAGATCCCGGCGTGTATGCTCGTCCTCGGGCGCCCCTCCCCGGGCGCCGCGAAAGGCCGCGAAGTCGTGGCTACCCACCAGGTGGGCGGCGGCGAGGCGCATGGCGGCTTCGTCGAGCTTCTGGCGCACGTGCCAGACCCGGTTCTGGCGCAGCGGACTGCGCGGGCCCTGATCGAGGATCCGGTAGCGATAACACTTGGAAATCGCGCGTCGGCGGGCATCGAAGTCGGGCGCCGCCGAGCACACGTCCCGGACCCCGACGTCGTAGGGCAGCACGGCGTTAATCGCCTTGCGCAGCTCGAGCGCTTCCATCCGGGTCGTCGTATCGACGTGGGCCACCTGGCCGAGCGCGTGCACGGCCGCGTCGGTGCGGCCCGCTGCGTTCACGCGCAGATCCTCGCCCGTGATCTGCTTGAAAGCGGCCTCGACCACGCCCTGGACGCTGCGACCATTGATCTGGTACTGCCAGCCGTGGAATTCGCTTCCGTCGTATTCGAGCGTGAGCTTGAAGCGGCGCGTCGAAGACATACAGAATCAGCCCAGCAGGACCTCGGCGGCCTCGATGGCACACAACGCGGCGCCACGGCGCAGGTTGTTGAGGGCCAGGACGAAGGCCAGACGGCGTGCGTCCTCGGGGTTCGAGCGCAGCCGGCCGATCTCGACGTCGTCGTGCCCGAGGGCGCCGCGCGGCGTGGGCAGGTCGGCTTCGTCCAGCAGGCGAAGTCCCGGCGCCTTCTCCCAGAGATCGCGGGCCTGCGCAGCCGGAAGATCGTGGGAGAGCGCGAGGTGCACCGCTGCGACGCTGCCACCGAGTGCGGGGATGTGGATGCGCGTGGTCTCCACGGGCAGATCGGGTGAGCCGAGCAGACGTCGCAGCACGTCGCGCAGAGATCTCTCCGAGGGGACATCGGGCTCTCCGCCCTCCCCGACCAGCGGCAGGCAGTCGAATGCCAGCGAGCGCGGAAAGACCTCGGACGGAAGCGTCTCGCCGGTCATCTCGTTGAGCAACGCGATCGTATGGTTGGTGAGTTCGCCGATTCCAGCCAGGCCCGCAGCCGAGGCCGTCTCCAGACACACGAGCGTGACTCGGGTGAGTTCGATCTCGCGGGCGATCGGCGCCAGCGCCAGCGCTGCGCCCGCGACGATGCCACGCGGGATCGCGACAAAAGGAGAAGAAGCGTGCACGGAAGTCACGCCGGGAAGGTGCATTGGGATGCCTGGATCGGTTTCGAACTCACCGCTCAGGTCGACGACACGAGTGTCGCTCTGGCGCAGTGCGGGCAGGAATTCGCGCAGCACGTGCGGTGCGGCGCAAAAGACCAGGTCGCAGTCGGCCAGCAGCGACGCCTCCGGTAGGCCCACGTCCACTTCCTCGCCCCGGAACTCGACATGTGTGGCCTCGGAGGCTTCGCTCGCAAACGGCAGGAGTTCCAGTACCGGAAGCCGGCGCTGCTCGAGCACGTCGATGATCTCGCTCCCCACTGCTCCCGTCGCCCCGATCACCGCGACGCGAAAACCTTTTTGCGCCATCAACTCAGCGCCTCGCGCACTCGCTTGCCCATTTCGCGTGTCCCCGTCTTGGTCTCGCCCGAGCGGGCGAGATCCGCAGTGCGATACCCGTCGGTCAAGACCCGTTCAACCGCATCGCGCACTCGCGCAGCCGCGTCGCCGCGCTCGAGTCCGTGTTCCAACAACATCGCGGCGCAAAGAATCGCGGCCAGTGGATTTGCTTGATCGGTCCCTGCGATGTCCGGTGCGCTGCCGTGCACGGGCTCGAAGAGTCCCTGCCCCGAGTCACCCACACTCGCGGAAGGCAACATGCCCAGCGAACCGGTGATCATGGCAGCTTCGTCTGAGATGATGTCGCCGAACATATTGGGACACAGGACCACGTCGAAATCGGGCGCATCGCGCAGAAGGATCATGGCCATACTGTCGACGAGTTGATGTTCGAGCTTCACGTCGGGAAATTCCAGTGCGACTTCTTCGACGATCTCGTTCCAGAACGCGCAGACATCGAGCACATTTGCCTTGTGGATGTTCGTCAGCAGCTTGCGCCGCCGCTGAGCCGTCTGAAAAGCCACGCGCGCGATGCGCCGGACTTCGTCCTCGTCGTAGACCATGGTGTTGAGTGCCCGGCGCTTGCCGTCGCGATCGTCGCGCCCGCTCGGTTGGCCGTAGTAGATACCGCCGGTCAGTTCGCGAATGACGATCAGATCGACACCCTTTACGCACTCCGGTCGCAGAGGACTGGCGTCGGACAGTACCTCCATCACCTGTGCGGGCCGCAGATTTGCGAAGAGTTCCAGTTCCTTGCGGATGCGCAACAGACCGCGCTCCGGGCGTTGCGCGGGCGGCAATGCGTCCCACTTCGGTCCACCGACTGCGCCCAGCAGGACCAGCCCGCATTCCCTGGCTCTGGCGATCGTGGCATCCGAGAGCGGAGCGCCTTCGGCGTCGATCGCGCAACCCCCGATCAAGGCCTGTTCGAACTCCAGGTCCGGAGCCACTTCCTGCAGGACGGCGACCGCTTCGGCGGTCACCTCGGGGCCAATTCCATCTCCGGGCAGAACCAGTACGCGGGGCATCAAACTTCTCCGTAAAACGAGGGGACTCGAGCTTTTCGCGCGCGGCGCCCGATCCTTCCAGACGCGCTGCGTGCGTTCATCGGGTTTGCGTTCGCCCGAGAGCCTCAGACATCCGAGGATTCCGGGGCAATGTCTTCTGAAACTCTGCTCGCAACCGGCTCGGAGTTGCGCTTCACCCAGATCGCGATGAACGGCCCACCGACGATGAAGCAGATACCGATCGAGAAAATCATGACCTCGTGGTTGAGCAGGATGGCGATCGTTCCAAGCAGGATGGCGACAAGTGTTGGATAGGCGCGACGGCCTTCGATCCTGATCAGCTTCAAGCTCGGATAGGAAATCGGGCTCACCATGAGCAGGGCGAGCAAGGCGAATGCAATCGTGAGCACCGGCCTCAGAGGCGGCTCGAACGGCGGATGGATCCCGAGCCATCCCACGAACCAGACGGTCGCTGCGACCATGCCACCGGCAAACGTCGAAGGCACGCCTTTGTAGAAAACGGAGTCGCCGTCTTGTTGCGCCGATACATTGAAACGCGCCAGACGCAGCGCTGCGCATAACGAAAACAACCCGGCGATCATCCAGGCGCGCGGACCGAGCGGAATCAAGGTCCAGTTGTACATGAGCAGAGCGGGAGCGACCCCGAAGCTGACCATGTCGCAGATCGAGTCGTACTCCGCTCCGAAGCGGCTTGTGGCCTGCGTCGCGCGCGCGATGCGCCCGTCGAGCATATCGGCCACACCCGCAAGTACGATGCACAAGGCGGCCTGATCGAACTTGCCATGCGTGGCGAGCACGATCGACCAGAAGCCGAGCATCAAGGCCGCACTGGTGATCAGATTCGGCAGCAGATAGACCGCGCGTCGATCTCGGCGGCGCGATCGGCGCCGCGATCGACCTTTGCTTTGTCGCAGACTCACTCGGGCACCTCCGCGAGCAGACTCGACCCGCCGTGCACACGATCACCCGGCGCGACCCGAACCTCGCAGTCCACCGGCAGATATATCTCCATGCGCGAGCCGTAACAGATCAGACCGTAGCGCTCGCCTCTTTCCAGGGTATCACCCTCTTGCACGTAGCCCACGATGCGACGCGCGATCAATCCGGTGATCTGCACGACCGCGAAACGCATTCCACTGCCGGTTTCGATGTCCATGCGCGATTGCACGTTCAGATCCGAAGCCCGGCTGGCGAAAGCCGCCAGGAACTTGCTACCGCTGCGGCGGATGCCACGCACGACCCCGGAGATCGGCATCCGGTTGATGTGCACGTTGAAAACCGACAGGAAGATCGCGATACGCCAGGATTTGCCCACGAAGCCGTCGGGATCTTCGATCTGAACGACCTCGACCACGCGACCGTCTCCGGGCGAGACAACGTCGCGACTGCCCCCGCAGATCACACGCTCGGGATTGCGAAAGAACAGGGCGTTCGCAGCGGCGAGAGCCAATACACTCAGCGACGCAACCGGAACCCAGGAAGGCGCGACGTCCAGTCCAACCGCCACTAGACCGGCCGCGGCGATTGCGAGCAGGGCGAGTGAACTCTTCACACCCTGTTGAGCGATCTTTCCCTTGAGCTGAGCGGGTTCCGCCATCGGCCTTCCTGTTTCAGTCCCGACTAGTTCCGACTCCGGTCGACCAGTCGGTGGTCTTTGAGCCAGGGCATCATCGCGCGCAGCTTGCGACCCGTTTCTTCGAGCGGATGCTCCGCACCAATGCGTGCCATGGATTTGAACGATGGCATACCGGCGCGGGCCTCGAGCAGCCATTCTCGGGCGAACTTCCCGGTCTGGATCTCGTTGAGGATCTTCTTCATTTCGCGCTTGGTCTCTTCGTTGACAACGCGCGGTCCGCGGGTCAGATCGCCGTACTCCGCCGTGTTGGAGACCGTGTAACGCATATTGGCGATGCCGCCTTCGTAGATGAAGTCGATGATCAGCTTCATCTCGTGGATGCACTCGAAGTACGCCATCTCGGGCGCGTAGCCCGCCTCGGTCAGCGTCTCGAATCCGGCTTGCATGAGAGCGGTCAGCCCCCCGCAGAGCACGGCCTGCTCACCGAACAGATCCGTCTCGGTCTCTTCCTTGATCGTGGTCTCGATGATGCCCGCACGCCCGCCGCCGATCCCCTTGGCATAGGCCAGGCCCATCTGCAGCGTGTCGCCACTGGGATCGCGATCGACGGCAACCAGACAGGGAACGCCCCCGCCGCTCTCGTAACTGCCGCGCACATGGTGACCGGGGCCCTTGGGCGCGACCATGAAGGTGTTGACGTCGGCGGGCGGCTCGATGCAGCCGAAGTGCAGGTTGAAACCGTGCGCTACCGCCAGATAGTTCCCCGCTTTCAGATGCGGCGCGATCTGTTCGCTGTAGATGTCTCCCATGGTCTCATCGGGTAGCGTCATCATGACCACGGTCGCACTCGAAACCGCTTCGGAAGGCGTGGCGACTCGCAGCCCTTCGGCTTCGGCCTTCTTCCAACTCGGCGAACTCTGACGCAGGCCGACGATGACATCGACGCCGCTCTCCTTGAGATTCAGCGCGTGGGCGTGGCCCTGGCTGCCGTAGCCGATGATCGCGACGGTGCGACCCTCCAGGCGGCCCAAGTCTGCATCTTTATCGTAGTACACCTTCATGTGTCATCTCCTCGGTCTGCTGGCAACGGACAACGTGCGAATTCCATTCAGACACCCAGTCCAAAGTCGCGAATACAAGGGTGCGGAGCCGGGCCGCTGCCCAGCTCGTGTGGGGGGCGGCTTCAAGGCTCAATCGTGTCGGGCCAGGATCCTCGCGATTTGATCCTTTGCCGCGAGCTTGAGCTTTTGGAGCGTTTTCTTCTCTACCTGCTCGTCCGGACTGAGATGCGAACGCGTTTTCATCTGTTCGAGTCTCGCCTTGAAACCCAGATGCTGCTCCCAGACCTCACGGAGCTGGGCATCCTGACTCGCCAGCGATTCAATCCGGTCACGCTCGTGCGTTTCCATTGACCCCTTCTCTATGTCCTTGGATCAATTCAGCGGATTATCAGTAGGTTAGGACACTGCAGGCGAGCTTAGCACGTCGCGACGGGCTCTGGGATGGGCGGGTGGAACTCGCGAGCGAAGCAGCCTTTCACGCCTTGGAATCGGACCCGAGCCCAGAACCCGGGAGTTTCGCTTCGGGCGGGCGCAGGTAGCGCAGCTCAACCCGCTCCGGCGGCAGCGCCAGCCCGTTGGCTGCCAGACTCACGGCCAGACGCGCGACGCCGGCCGCGCGAGGGCGGCCTTCTTCGGCGGAAAGGACGCGGGCCCGTGCTCCCAGGACCCGTTCGACCACTTCGGAGTAGCGCTGAGCACCCGAACCCAGGACGACCACGGAGGAGTCCGGATCCAGCCGGCCCAGGAACTCTTCTGGGGGCGCCGCGCAGTCCTCTTGCAGCGCGCGTCCTTGCGGAGCGTAGACCCCGCCGTAGACCTGACCACGGCGCGCATCGAGCATCGGCACGGCGAGACCCGCCCCGCCCGCTTGCAGGGAGAGCGCTCCCAGGGTGGAAACAGGAACGATGCGCCGCGGGGTGCCGAAACACAGACCCAGCGCGGTCGAAAGACCGATGCGCAGGCCGGTAAACGAGCCGGGGCCGACCGATACCCCGATCAGTTCGACCTCGTCCAGCTTGCGCCCGGAATCGCTTAGCACCCGATCGACGGCTCGCAGGAGTGTGGCGGCGTGTCGCTGCCCGGTATCGATGCTCGCCTCGCCCAGAAGCCGCGGCTCTCCGGACTTCCCGTGCTCGACGAGCGCCACCCCGCCAGCATCGGTGGCGGTCTCGAGTGACAGCAGTACAGCCATCTTCTGGGGTTACACGAGACCTTTCAGAAAGTCGACGATCCCGGCCCATTTGCGCGCCAGATCATTCCAGAAGGCCAGCCCCATCAGGGCCAGAATCAGGGAGAGTCCGACCGTCTGGGCGATCTCCCGGGCGCGATTCGGTAGCGGGCTTCCCTTGATGCCCTCGGCGGCGGCCAGCAGGATCTGCCCTCCGTCGAGAATCGGGATCGGCAGCAGATTCAAGATGGCCAGATTCACACTGATCACGGCCATGAACGACAGAAACTGCAACCACGAGGTCTGGAAAGAGTCTGCGGCGATTTCTCCGATGCCGATGGGTCCAGCCAGATTGTTCAAGCCGACCTTGCCGGTAAACAGCTGGAAGACACCGCCCAGAATCATGTTGAAGATCTCGACGGTGCGCTGCACCGCGCGCCAGAGTGCGACGAAGGGATTGCTGACCACGTCGTCGAGCATCTCGCCCCCGTTGCGCGGAGTACCTCCGCCGATGCCGATCGCGAAGTGGGTCTCCATTTCTTCGCCGACCTGAACCGCGCGCCTGATCGGCGAAACCTTCAGGTCTACTTCGAGGCCAGCGCGAAGCAGCGTCATCTCGATGGGATCGCCTTCGCTTCCACGGATCGCGACGACCAGTTGGTTCCAGGACTGGATCGGTTTGGAATTCGCTCTCAGGAAGATATCGCCCGGCTCGATGCCGGCCTCGCTGGCCGGACTTGCCGGATCCACGAAGTTGACGGCAAAGTCGACCGGCTGGAGTCCGAGACTTTCACTCGTTCGGGAGCCCGCGTCGGGAATCGTCACGATCAGGGTTTCACGGGCGTCGCCACGCGTGCGTTCCACCTCGAGCTCGAGTTCTCCGGAGGCCGTCTGGAATAACCTTTCCACGTCGTAGCGATTCGCTACCGCCGTACCATCGACCGAGCGGATCACGTCTCCAGTGAGCATCCCGGCTCGCGCCGCAGCGCTTTGCGGGCCCGAAACGGCAAATACCGCGGAGGGCGGGCTGGGCTCGGCGCCAATCGGGCCGAAACGGCCGTCGTCTAGCGTTTCACGAGTTACGGAAACGTTCGTGCGCTGGGAATCGCGCTCGATCTCGAGCAGAACGGTGGGACTCGCAGTCTCGCGAAGATGCGTGATCAGGTCGCTCCAGCGCCAGATCGCTTCGCCGTCGATCGCAACGATCCGGTCGCCTCCCTGCAGACCCGCGCGTTCCGCAGCCGAATCCGGTGCGACCGCGCCAACCAGCGAAGTCAGAGTGGGAACTCCGGCCATCAGCATTCCCGCGATCAATACGATGGGCAGGACGATGTTCATCGCCGGACCGGCCACCGAAATCGCCATGCGCTGGTGGACCGGCTTGAGATTGAACGCCCGATCTCGCTCCTCTTCGGCCAGTTCTTCGCCCGGAATTTCCCCGAGCATCTTCACGTAGCCACCGAGGGGCAGCACGCCGATCACGTACTCCGTCTCACCGACGGTGCGCGCCAGAAGCGACGGGCCGAAACCGAGAGAGAAGCGTTCGCACTTCACATTGAAGTACTTCGCGACCAGGAAGTGCCCGAGTTCGTGAATGAAGATGAGAACGCCCAGCAAGAGAATGAAGGGCAATACGACGTCGGAGAATCCGGCCAGGCTCATGCGCTCCACTCCTCGACCATTTCGCGTGCGCGCTGCCGTGATTGACGATCACTGTCGCGAATTTCTTCGAGGTCGAGACCAGGACGCACGGCCTCGACTGCCAGTACCTTTTCGGCAATCTGCGCGATCGCCGTGAACGAAATCCGCCCGGCCAGGAAGGCTTCCACTGCGACCTCATTGGCCGCGTTGAGCACCGCTGGCGCGGTGCCGCCGTCTTCGAGCACTTGCGTCGCGAGGCGCAGAGCGGGAAAACGCTCCGCGTCGGGCGCTTCGAAGTTCAGGCTGCCGATCGACACGAGGTCCAATGGCGACAGATTCGCAAGCGGCAGGCGATCGGGCATGCCCAGAGTGTAGGCGATTGGGATCCGCATATCGGGGACGCCGAGCTGCGCGAGCCAGCTCCCATCGCAGTATTCGACCAATGAGTGGATGACGCTCTCCGGGTGAACCAACACCCCGATGCGTTCGGGCGGAAGATCAAACAGCCAGCGAGCTTCGATCAGCTCGAAACCCTTGTTCATCAGTGTGGCCGAATCGATCGAGATCTTGGGTCCCATATCCCAATTGGGATGCGCGAGGGCTCGTTCGGGGGTTGCGGCTTCCATCTCGGAGAGATCCGCACAGCGAAACGGCCCTCCGGAAGCCGTCAGCCAGATCTTGCTCACCGCCTGCTCCGGGTGGCCGGCGATGCACTGATGAATCGCCACGTGCTCAGAATCGAGTGGACGCAAACGCGCTCCGTGGCGACGGGCCTCCTCCATGACCAACCGGCCCGCGGAGACGAGGACCTCTTTGTTGGCAAGGGCCACGTCCGTACCCGCGCGCAAGGCCGCGACGATCGGTTCGAGCCCGACGCTTCCCACGAGTGCGCCGATTACCAGATCGGAGGGTTCGGTCGCGACTTCGAGCAGGCCTTCGGCGCCACAGTGGACCCGGATCCGTTCGTCGGCCAGCGCGGTCCGAACCCGTGCGGCATCATCGGGCAATCCCACGGCAACACACGACGGACGGTACTGCTTGATCTGCTGAATCAACAGGTCGACGTTGCGACCCGCCGATAGCGCCACGACCTGAAGCCTGTCGGGAAACTGATCGACGACTTGCAGGGTCTGGGTTCCGATGGAGCCCGTAGATCCGAGGATCGAAAGACGCGTCACTCTTGGGTCCGGATCTGCTCGCCCGTGCGACCGAAGCGGCGTTCGCGTTGTTGATACGCGCAGATCGCCTCCTCGAGGTCATCCTTCTTGAAATCGGGCCAGAGGGTTTCGGTGACGTAGAGTTCGGTGTACGCGAGTTCCCATAACAAGAAGTTCGAAATCCGATATTCCCCACCGGTGCGAATCAATAGATCGGGAGGGGCGAGATCTGGCGCATACAAGTGCTGTTCGATGCACTTTTCGTCGATCGCCTCGGGATCGAGGCTTCCAGTCTTCACCTTGCGAGCAATCTTCCGGGCGGCGTCGACCAGTTCGGTTCGGCCGCTATAGGAAAGCGCGAAGGTGAGTCGCATCTGCTCGTTTTTTTCGGTCTGGTCTTCGAGCTTCGCAATTGCGTCCTGAATCTGCGGAGCGAGCATCTCGCGCCGGCCAATGGCCTGTACGCGAATACCGTTTTTCATCAACTCTTCGGGATCGTCTTTCAGGTAGTGATCGAAGACCGTCATGATCGCCTCGACTTCGCCGGGCGGCCGATTCCAGTTTTCGGTCGAGAACGCGAACATGGTCAACATCTTCACGCCGAGATCGCGCGCTGATCGCACGGTTTCCTTGACCACTTCGGGGCCGCGTCTGTGCCCTGCTTCGCGGGGAAGACCGCGACTCTGCGCCCAGCGCCCGTTGCCATCCAGAATGAGTGCGATATGGCCGGGAATCTTGTCGGGATCGATCGCCTGCATGGGGGTCAGATCTGGAGGATCTCTTCCTCTTTGATCTCCATCGCCTTGTCGATCTCCGCGACGAACTCGTCCGTCATCGCCTGGGTCTTTTTCTGCGCCTTCTTGGCGTCGTCTTCGCTGATCGTCTTGTCTTTCTGGAGATCCTTGAGCATGGCGATCGCATCTCGCCGGGCGCTGCGCACACCGACCTTGTGTTCTTCACCGATCTTCTTGAGCTGCTTCACCATGTCTTTGCGGCGCTCTTCGGTCAGCTCGGGAATCGGCACGCGAACGATCTTGCCGTCGTTCGAGGGAGTCAGGCCGATATCCGCTTTCAGGATCGAGCGTTCGATCTCGTTGATCGCAGTCGTATCAAAGGGCTGGATCGTCAGTAGACGGGGCTCTGGCGCGGAGATCGTGGCCAGTTGCTTGATCGGCGTCGAAGCACCGTAGTACTCGACTTGCAGACCTTCGAGCAGAATGGGATTTGCACGGCCTGTCCGAACCTTGCTGAGTTCGTGATGAAGTCCGTCCAGGCTCTTCTGCATGCCTTCTCGTGCTTCGGCGTCGACGAGTTCTAGATCCTCTTCTGCCATCTTCCCTTCTCCTTGATCACGCCCTCACCGAGGTGCCCAGATCGTTGCCGCCGACCACCTTGAGGATATTTCCAGGGACGCTCATGTTGAACACCACGATCGGCATCTTGTGCTCCTGGCACAGAGTAATCGCGGTGCTGTCCATGACGCCGAGGTTGCGTTCGATGAAGTCCCGATACGTGACCGTCGAATAGAACACCGCGTCGGGAAATTTCTCGGGGTCCGAGTCATAGATGCCGTCGACCCGTGTTCCCTTCAAAAGAACTTCCGCCCCGATCTCCATGGCTCGCAGGGCGGCTCCGGTATCGGTGGTAAAAAACGGATTGCCGGTCCCCGCCGCGAAGATCACCACGCGGCCCTTTTCGATGTGCCGGATGGCCTTGCGCCGAATATGCGGCTCGGCCACCTGCTTGATTTCGATCGCCGACATTACCCGAGTGGGAACGCCGCACTTCTCGAGCGCATCCTGAAGGGCAAGTGCGTTCATCACGCCCGCCAGCATGCCCATGTAATCGGCCGCCGTGCGGTTCAGGCCTTCGGCCGAAGCCGTGACCCCTCGGATGATGTTGCCGCCGCCGCAGACCACGCCGATTTCGACGCCGAGCTGGCTGACCTCGTAGATCTCCTGGGCGGTCTGCATGATGGCGTTTGTGCTGATACCAAAGCTCTCGTCGCCTGCGAGACTCTGCCCCGATATCTTCAGTAAAACGCGCTTGTAGACGGGCTTCATTCCTCGATCTCTTCCCCCAACTGGAAGCGTTCGAAGGCGTCCACCGTGGCTCCGGCTTCCTTGGCCGCAGCACCCACGGTTTTGTCCGCATCCATGACCAGTGGCTGTTCCAGGAGGACGACCTCCTTGAAGAACTTGTTGAGACGACCATCGATCATCTTTTCGATGATATTGGCCGGTTTTCCTTCCGCTTCAGCCTGCTTGGTCAAGACCTCGCGCTCTCGATCGACGAATTCTTTAGAAAGGCTGTCCCGCGAAAGGCCCGAAGGCGCAATTGCGGCGACGTGCATACACACGTTATGCGCCAGTGCCGCGACCGGAGCCGCTTTGGCATCGTCCGCAGATACGGACACGAGAGTTCCGATCTTTCCGCCCGCGTGGATGTACGCAGAAACGGCGCCAGCCTCCGCTTCGAGACGTGTAAAGCGTCGCATCTGGATGTTCTCACCTATTTTTGCGATCGCAGCGACCATCTGGTCGCCGATCGTTCCGGCGTCGCCAGGCAACGCCGACAGGGCATCGTTATCGGTGGGGGCGTCGGCCAGAACTCGCTGCACGAGATCCTCGCCGAGCTTTTCGAAGTCATCGGTCTTCGCCACGAAATCCGTCTCGCAATTCAGCTCGACGAGTGCACCGACCTTGCCGTCCGAACTCACCCTGGCAATCACGCGACCTTCTGACGTCGCGCGCCCGGCCCGTTTGCCCGCCTTGGCAATACCGCGCTCGCGCAATAGAGCGCCGGCCTTCTTGAGGTCACCCTCGGCTTCGACGAGCACTCTCTTGCAATCCATCATGCCCGCGCCCGTTTTTTCGCGCAGTTCCTTGACCAGTCCTGCCGTTATCTCCGCCACTGCTCTTGTCTCCTGTTCCCGTGCGCCAAACGTGGATCAGTCTGCGCTCGCTTCGGGCTCTGCTTCGGGCTCCGTGGGTGCCGCGCCCACTGCGGCGGCCTCACCTTCGGGCTGGGCCGCCTCAGGGGCGACTGCAGCCTCTTCCTCCTTCTTGCGCTCTTCCGCCATGCGTTCCATGCGCGCGGGGCGCCGTGCCGGCTGCGTAATCTCGACCACGCGCTTGCCCGCCTTCGGAGCCTCTTCCTCTTCCTGAACCGCGGTGGCCTTGTCTTCTTCGAGCACGCGCTGGTTGAACGCCTCCGCGCCCTCATTGCAGGCCTCTGCGACCTTCTCGCAGTACAGCGAGATCGCACGCAGCGCGTCGTCGTTTCCGGGAATCGTCATGTCGACGCCGAGCGGGTCGCAATTCGAATCGACGATGGCCATTACGGGAATCTGCAGTCGCAGCGCCTCCTGTAACGCGATCGCCTCGCGCTTCACGTCGATGATGAAGATGGCATCAGGCAGGCGCTCCATATCCGCGATGCCCTCGAAGGCCTTGTGCAGCTTGAGCTGCTCACGGGCGAGTCGAGAGCGCGCCTTCTTGCTCAGACCCGCCGAGTTTTCCTCGTCGGCGAGCAGCGCGTTCAATTCCTTGTAGCGATCGATTCCTTTTCGAATCGTGCGAAAATTGGTCAGCATGCCGCCTAGCCAACGTCGGTGGACGAATGGCATACCGCAGGTGCGAGCTTTCTCGGCAATGATGTCTTGCGCCTGACGCTTCGTCGCAACGAACAGCACCTTGCCACCAGACGCGACGGTATCGCGCACGTAGTCGAGTGCTTCGCGGAAGCGCGGCAGTGTCAGCTGCAGGTTGATGATGTGAATGCCGTTGCGTTCCCCGTAAAGGAACGGCTTCATGGCGGGATGCCAGCGGCGGGTCTGGTGTCCAAAATGGACACCCGCCTCGAGCAATTCCCTCATCGTGACGGCATGTGTTGCAGCGGGTGTTTCCGGGGAAGTCGACATCGAGAATTTCTCCGAAGTGTGCCGCACGAACTCGCGGTCCGTTGCGACTCGGGTTTTTTGCCTCCGCCCCTCGGCCTGGAACACCGACGCCTGGCGGCGGTGCTTCTTCCTCAGAGGTGACCGCCGTCTTCCTCCGCGGTGGGATCGCAGAACCCGAAAACGGACGGGGCGTGTGAATTGCGAACTGGGCTGATATAGCAGAGCCAGCGCAGGGGCTCAAGTCTAAGGTCCCGAATTAGCAGGAAAATCAGGGCTGGAGCGGAATCGGCAAGCCGTGCTCCGGCGGCAGATGCGCCTGGTGGTCGATCCTGTTGAAACTGCGCAGGGTCCACACACAGCCACCTGCGACCTCGGCCATCTGGATTCGGTTGATTCCGCACCAGGCGGTGCGAAAGCGCAGCCAGGCCCAGGGAACCGGTTCGATTCCCAGTAGGTGGGAAATCAACACGGCATTGGTCCCTTCGTGGGCAACGATCAGCAGTTTCTGCGGCTCTGCGGGCGTCCACAGACGATGGGCCGTGTCCTCATGGATCCGGGCAGCACAACTGGCGTCCAGCCAATTCTCCACGCCGCCGGTCACGCGTTCATAGAAGTGCCGGAAGCTCTCCCCGCCCGGCAGGCCATCCCACCAGTGCTCAAGTTCGCGCGCATTCGCGTGGGCAAAGAACTCCTGGACTTCCTTGGAGGTACTGCCCTCCAGCGGCGGCAGGCGCAGCTCGGCCAGCCAGGATTCGCTCACCGGCTCCATGCCCAGCCGCCGGGCGATCGGTTCCATGGTCTGCTGTGTACGAAGCAGCGGACTCACGTGCAAGGAGTCGAAATGCTCTCCGGCCAGCGCTTCTGCGACCGACTCCGCCTGCTGGTGGCCCAGAGAAGTGAGTTCTGGTTCGTCGACGGCACGACCCTCGGGCTCCCAGTCGGGTTGACCGTGACGTACGAGCACGAGTTCGATCACGTGGTGTACTCCGCGTTGATGCGCACGTACTCGTAGCTGAGGTCCGTCGTCAGGATGCGAGCGCGCCCCGGTCCAGTACCGAGCGAAACCTCGATCGCGACCCGCTTGCGCTTGACGGCTCGTTCTGCCCGATGCAGCGCTCGTGCGCCACCGCAGGGCTCGCCCTTGTTCAGCATCTGCACACCGCCAATTCGAACCGCGAGCTGCGACTGTCTGAACGGAACACCGGCGGCACCCGCCGCCTGCACGATGCGTCCCCAGTTCGGGTCTGCGCCAAACAACGCCGTCTTGACCAGAGCCGAGTTGGCGATGCTGCGTGCGACCCGATCGGCGGCCGGATGACTCCGAGCGCCGGTCACCTCGACGGTGGCGATGCGTGTCGCTCCCTCGCCGTCTAGCGCGAGTTTCTCGGCAAGTTCGGAACAGACGTCGCCGAGCGCGCGCTGAAACTCGCGCGCGCGGGTCGAGCGCGCCGTCAGCGGTCGATTGCCCGCTGCGCCATTGGCCATGACCACGAGCGTATCGCTGGTGCTCGTCTCTCCATCGATCGTCAGCGAGTTGAGGGATGGGCCCACGGCTTCTTTGAGAGCCTCGCGCAGAAACGAAGTCTCGACTGCAAGATCGGTCACCACGTAGGCCAGCATCGTGGCCATGTCGGGTTGGATCATGCCCGAACCCTTGGCGAAGCCGAGCAGCGAAAAACCTCGCCTCTTCGACGTGACGAGTTTCGACTTGAGATCCGTCGTCAGTATGGCGCGCGCGGCCCTTGAAAAACCGGCCTCCGACAGACCCCGTGCGGCCCGGGGAATCCCCTCGCGCAGTTTGTTCATCGGCAGCGGCTGACCGATCACTCCGGTCGAGGCCACCAGCACTTGCGAGACCGGTACAGCCAGTTCGCGCGCGGTCAAAATCGTCATCTCTCGCGCGTCGCGCAAACCCTGCTCGCCCATGGCGACGTTGGAGATACCGCTGTTCACGACGATGGCCCGGGCCACTCCCCGGCGAGCGCGCTGTCGCGAAATGACGACCGGCGCACCGGGAACGCGACTGCGCGTAAAGACGGCCGCGACGTTAGCCGGCCGGTCCGATTCGATGATCGCGAGATCGAGCGCTCCGCTCGGCTTGATCCCACAGCTGATTCCCGACGCCCGGAAGCCCGGAATGCGTACGGCCATGTGTTTTTTCCAGGGTCAGGCTGCGGCGCCGCAGCACTTCTTGAATTTCTTTCCTGAACCGCAGGTACAGGGGTCGTTGCGACCCACCTTCTTGCCTTCGCGTACGACGGTCTGCTGCGCAATCGGCGCGTTGGCCTCGTCCGGCGAAGCGGCGTGCTGTTCCTGCAGACGGCGCTCCATGGCCTCGCGCTTGGCGCGCTCCTGGTTGCGTATCTGCTCCAATCGATCCACGTCCGGTACTTCGAACTGCACGTGATACAGCTGCTCGACAGCACGTGCGCGAATGCGATCGGTCATCTCGACGAACATCTCGAAGCCCTCGCGCTGGTATTCGCGCTTGGGATCCTTGCCGCTGTACCCGCGCAGCCCGATGCCTTCCTTCATGTGATCCATGGCGAGCAGGTGCTCCTTCCAGAGCACGTCGATCGCCTGCAGAAGGAGTTGCCGCCCGAAGGAATCGAAATTGGGCGGATTCAGATCGGGGTATTTCTCTTCCAGATCGACGAACATCTGGATCTGGGCCTGTAGGCGCTGCTCCACCAGTTCGTGCAGGCGCTCCCGGGTCTTCTCTCGATCGGCTTCCTCGGAAAACGCCGCATCGGCGGGATCGATCTCGACTCCGAACAGACTCTGGGTTTCGTGCAGGAGAGCTTCCTCGTCGCGCTCGCCCTTTTCAGGCAGACGCAGCTCTACGTGATCTTCGACCAGCTCGCGAGCCAGTTCGCGGTACTCTTCCTCCACCGCCTCATTGCCCAACACGGCGCGTCGCCACGTGTAGATGCTCTCGCGCTGCTTGTTCATGACGTCGTCGTATTCGAGCAGATGCTTGCGAACGTCGAAGTTACGCGTCTCGACCTTGCGCTGAGCGCGTTCGATCGCGCCAGAGAGCATCTTCGCCTCGATCGCCTCGCCCTCTTCCATGCCCAGGCGCTGCATCAGCGGGCCAATGCGTTCTCCGCCGAAGATGCGCAGCAGATCGTCTTCGAGGGACAGAAAGAAGCGCGACGAACCAGCGTCGCCCTGGCGACCGGAACGACCACGCAACTGATTGTCGATTCGGCGCGACTCGTGCCGCTCGGTTCCCAGTACGTGTAGACCGCCGGCTTCGAGAACCTTCCCGCGTTCTTCGGCGCAGGCTTCCGACAGGCGCGCGAATTCCTCGCGGTGTTCTTCGGCCAGCGGATCGAGCCCGCGGCTCTTGAGCATCATCTCCGCGTTTCCACCCAGCACGATGTCGGTCCCGCGCCCGGCCATATTCGTCGAGATCGTCACCGCACCGAAACGACCGGCCTGGGAAATGATCTCGGCTTCGCGGCCGTGCTGCTTCGCGTTCAGGACATTGTGGGTAACACCGCGGTTCTTGAGCTTCTTCGAGAGCATCTCCGAAGTCTCGATCGCGATCGTTCCCACGAGCGTAGGCTGGCCGCGTTTGTGGCCTTCCTCGATTTCATCGATGACCGCGTTCCACTTCTCAGACCGGCTGCGATAGACGGCGTCGTCGAAATCCTTGCGCACCATCGGACGGTTCGTCGGCATGACGACCACGTCCAGGCCGTAAGTCGACTGGAATTCCGGCGCCTCGGTATCTGCAGTTCCCGTCATGCCCGAGAGCTTCTCGTACATGCGGAAATAGTTCTGGAAGGTAATCGATGCGTAGGTCTGGCTCTCGTTCTGAACCTGGACCTTCTCCTTGGCCTCCACGGCCTGATGGATGCCGTCACTCCAGCGTCGTCCCTCCATGAGACGACCGGTGAACTCATCGACGATCACGACCTGGCCTTCGCGCACCACGTAGTCGACATCGCACTTGTAGAGCGCGTGCGCGCGCATGCCGTTCTGGACGACGTGCAGGGTTTCCATGTGGTTGGGCGCGTAGAGGTTGTCGATGCTCAGCACCTTCTCCACCGCCGAGACCCCTTCATCGGTCAGCGTGATCTGCTTGGCCTTCTCATCGATCGAGAAGTTCTCTTCGTCGGAGATGAGTTTCGGAATGATCTTGTCGATGCGCCGGAACTTCTCGGGATCATCATCGACCGGACCCGAGATGATCAGCGGAGTGCGGGCCTCGTCGATCAGGATCGAGTCGACCTCGTCGATGATCGCGAAGTCGTGCCCGCCCTGTACGTACAGGTCGAGCGTCGGTTTCATATTGTCGCGCAAGTAATCGAAACCAAACTCGTTGTTCTGACCGTAGATCACGTCCGCCTGGTACGTCTCGCGGCGATCGGCATCCCCCATACCGGCCAGGATGCAGCTGACATTCAGGCCGAGCAGGCGATGCACCGCACCCATCCACTCCGAGTCGCGCTGCGCCAGGTAGTCGTTGACGGTGACCACGTGCACGCCGTTGCCAGCCAGGGAGTTCAGATACGCCGGAAGGGTCGAGACGAGTGTCTTGCCCTCACCGGTCTTCATCTCCGCGATCTTGCCCTCGTGCAGCACCATGCCGCCCATCAATTGAACGTCGTAGTGGCGCTGGCCCAGGGTGCGCTTGGCCGATTCGCGCACGAGCGCGAAAGCCTCGGGCAGAACGTCGTCGAGCGACTCGCCCTTCTCGACGCGCTGCTTCAGATCGGCGGTGCAAGCGCGCAACTGGTCATCGGAGAGCGGCTCGTACCTGGGCTCGAGCGAATTGATCTCGTCGACGGCCGGTTGCAGCTTCTTGATGAGCCGATCGTTGGCAGACCCGAAGATCTTTTTTAGGAAGCCGGCGATGGGAACCTCCAAACGTCACTGTGGAATGGCAGGCGCTGGAGTATACGGCAGGGCCCTGCGCTCAGCCAGAATCAGTCAAGCATGTAGTTTCGCGGGTTTACGGGCTTGGAATTCAGCATCACCTGATAGTGAAGATGAGGCCCGGTACTGCGACCCGTCGTACCCATGAGCGCGATCTTCTGACCGCGTTTGACCTTCTCGCCGGGCTTGACCAGCAGTTCCGACAGGTGGCCATAGATGGTCTCTATGCCGTAGCCGTGCTGCAGGCGCACCGCATTGCCGAGTGCGCGCTTCTGACCCGCAAATCGCACCTTGCCATCGGCCGGTGCGAGAATCGGCGTGCCCTGACGTCCGGCAATATCGAGACCGCGATGAAACTCGCGATTGCTGGTAAACGGAGACGATCGATAGCCGTAAGAGGAAGTAATCCAGCCCGTCGTCGGAGTAATCGAGGGAGTGTGTAGAAGCCTCGCCGTCTGGCCTTCGAGGTGGATGATCAGATTGGACAGGCTTTCTTCCTGAACCCCAGCAGCCTGGGTCAGGTGATCGAGACTGTCCTTGAGTTGCTGGTGCCGTTTGGTACGCGAGAGCCAGGCCAGATCCTCCGTTCCCAGCAGCTCGCCGTCCGTTCCGCCGATCCCCGGAAGCGGTCGTGGATCGGCCGGATCGAGGTTCGTGATCACGCGCAGTTTGCGCTCCATGCCGTTGATCTTGGCCAGGCGTTCCTTGATGCGGTCGACCCGGTCTACGTAATCCTGGATCTCATTGCGCTGATCGACCGTTTCGGCGCGAAGGTCGTCGAGTTCGCTCAACTCGATACGCGCGATCACGTAGTCGATCGACATGATCAGAAACGCCGCGGCGGCGACCGAAAGTGCGATCAATGCGCGTTGGATCGTCGTTCGTCTGATGCTGAAGCGTTTGATCGCGGCCGTCTGGTCCGGCACGTACATGAACGTGACGACCTCGTTCCTGTCTGTCGAGCGCTTAGACACCGACCGCAACCTCTTCTGCATTTGAAATTCGCACTCGCAGGATGAGCCGACCCATGGTCAGCTCATCCCCGTCTTCGAGTTCCTGGCGCTCCGCTCGTGTTCCGTTGACGAGCGTGCCATTCGTACTGCCCAGGTCTTGCACGAAAACGCGTTCTCCATCTCGCCCCAGCAGTGCGTGGGCTCGAGAGATCGTCGCTTCGTTCAAGAGGAGATCCGCGTGTCGTCCACGTCCGATCACCGTGCTGGAACGGTGCAGAGACCACTCGAGTCCTTCGTAGAAGCCACTTTCCACGCGAACAATCGCGCATGTCGCCGCCGATGGTGGGGCGAGTTCACTCGTAGAGCCGACTTCTCCCTGGGCCATGGGATTCCTTCTGCGTGCACAAACCGGCGCAAACCAGTACTCAGATTCTAGAAATCGGCTGCGGACCCAGAAACTTGAGGATTCAGGTCACACACCGACCCGGGAGGTGCGTCAGGCTTGCGCCAGAAGTTCCCGCGCATGCGCACGCGCGACTTTGCTGAGCTTGCCATCTCCGGCCATACGCGCGATCTCGTCGACACGCTCGGACCCCTGGAGAGTCTCGACACCGGTCAGGGTGCGTTTTCCCCGCACCTGCTTGACCACGCGGAAATGCGTGCTGCCCAAAGCGGCCACCTGTGGCAGATGGGTGATCGAGACGATCTGATGCCGGGAGGCCAGAGCCCGGAGCCGCTCCCCTACCCGGCTGGCAGTCGCCCCGCCCAGGCCGGCATCGATTTCGTCAAAGAGCAGGACACGCTCGCGGTCCGCATCGCGCAAGACATTGCGCAGGGCCAGGAGCAGACGCGACAACTCACCGCCAGATGCGGCATCGCGCAGACGCTTGGGCTCTTCTCCGGGGTTTGCCGCCAGCATGAAGCAGGCGCGCTCGCGCCCACCGGGACCTGACGGGGCTTCGAGTCCGTCGGGCGTTTTCGCCGAAACGACCTCGAGCGCGACGCCGAAGTGGGCGCGTTGGAGATCCAGCGCCTTCAACTCTTTCCCGATCTTCTTCTCGAGGTCATCCCCCACCGCGCGCCGCAATCGCGTGAGGTTGCGCGCAGAAGCGTCGATCTGCTCGGCAAGCTCGGCCTGTTCGGCCTCCAGCTCGGCGTTGCGCGCCTCGCCCCCGCCGATCGCATCGAGTTCTGCCCGGGCATTGTCGCGATAGGCCAGGATGGCGACTTCGTCGGGTCCGTAGCGGGTCTGCAGACGCCGCAGCTCTGCCAGGCGATCTTCCACCCGAGCCAGCCTGGCCGGATCGGATTCCAGCGAAGCCGAATAGCGCTCGAGAGCGCCGACGCTTTCCTCGAGTTCCAATGCCGCCCTTTGCAGCCCATCGATGATCTCGCCCAGCGACCGGTCCAGTTCCGAAACCTGTCGCAGGGCCGCTCGGGCCGCGCCGATCCGCGCTCGCGCGCCGTCGTCGGCTTCGAGTGCACTCGAAGCCGACGCACTCGCCTGCCCCAGACGATCGACATGGCCCAGGCGGGCCAGCTCCTCGTCCAGCGCTGCAAGCTCACCGGGCTGAGGATCCAACTGGTCGATCTGCTCGATCTCGAAACGCAACTGGTCCTCGCGACGTGCGAGTTCAGCCGCGCGGGCGCGTCTTTCCTGCAACTCGATTGCGATCACTCGCCAGCGCGCGTAGAGCTCGCGAACTTCGGCGGCGGGTGCTTCGAGTTCACCGTAGCCGTCGAGCAACTCCGCCTGGACCTCGGGACGCAGAAGGCGCTGGTGCTCCCCCTGGCCGACGATCTCCAGTGCGTCGCCGAGGAGATCCGAGAGCATCGCGACCGTGGCGAGCCGCCCGTTCACGTGGACTTTGCCTCGCCCCTCGCGCGAAACGCTGCGCGCGACCAGTAACTGATCGTCCTCATCGCCAGCGAGTCCCAGTTCGCGCGCGCGCTCGAGCAGAGCGACGGCGTCGAAGACCGCCTCGACCCGAGCTTCAGCAGCACCGGTGCGCACGACCTCACTCGACACGCGACGGCCCGAGAGCATGCCGATGGCTCCAAAGAGCACCGACTTACCGGCACCCGTCTCCCCGGTCAACACGTTGAGACCGTCGCCGAGTTCCAGGTCGAGTTCTTCAATCGTCGCGAGATTTCGCACACGGAGCGTCTGGATCAACGCGTTCCCCCACCTTGACCACAGCGCAACAGTGCCACCCGGCCTCGCGTCGAGCAAGCGACGGGCTCCCCCGACGGGCCTCACGGGAGTAGACTGGGCGCGTGGAACTATTCCCTCGCAAGGATTCTTCAAAACCTGGCCTGACCGCCAGCACCGGCCCGAACTCCGACGCGAGGGCCGCCGATGCGCCGCTTGCGGAACGCATGCGGCCGAACCGACTCGAGGATTTCGAGGGTCAGCAACACCTGCTCGGCGAGGGAAAACCGCTGGCTCCGGTGCTCCACGGCCAGGGGCGACTGCCTTCGGCGATTTTCTGGGGCCCCCCGGGTTCGGGCAAGACCACCCTGGCTCGCCTGCTCGCCGAGCGCGCCGATCTGCGCTTCGAAGCGGTATCGGCGGTGCTCTCGGGCGTCAAAGAACTGCGCGAAGCCATCGCTCGAGCCGAGCAGGCTCAGGCGGCCGGGCGCCGAACAGCCCTTCTGATCGACGAGATCCATCGCTTCAACAAGGTGCAGCAGGACGCTCTACTGCCTTACGTCGAGCGCGGCGTCTTCACGCTGATCGGTGCGACCACCGAAAATCCCGGCTTCGAGGTGATCCCGGCGCTTCGTTCGCGTTGTCAGGTATTCACTCTCAAGGCCCTCGACGATGCGGCGCTCGAACGCATCGTCGCGCGCGCGTTGAAGGATGTAGAGCGCGGACTCGGCGAGCGCGAACTCGCGATCGACGACGCAGCCCTCGAATTGCTGGGCCGTCTTTCACAGGGCGACGCGCGACGTGCGTTGAGCCTGCTCGACACCGCGGCCGATCGTGTCGAGAAGCGTATCGATCGCGCCTCGATCGAAGCCGCCGTCGAGGCGCGACTGCCCGACTACGACAAGTCCGGCGATATGCACTACGACGTGATCAGCGCGTTCATCAAGAGCATGCGAGGCAGCGACCCCAATGCCGCGGTCTACTGGCTCGTACGCATGCTCGAAGGGGGCGAGGATCCGCGCTTCATCGCACGTCGCATGCTGATCTTCGCCGCGGAAGACATCGGCAACGCCGATCCGCAGGCGCTCTCGCTCGCAGTCGCCACGACCGAAGCCTTCGATCGCGTAGGCCTGCCGGAAGGTCGTTTGATCTTTTCGCAGTGCGCGACCTACCTGGCCTCGGCGCCCAAGAGCAACGCGAGCAAGCTCGCACTCGATCGCGCCACCGGAGACGTGAGCGAACACGGCGCCCTTCCGGTGCCCATGCCCCTGCGCAATGCGCCCACCGAATTGATGAAGCGAGAGGGCTACGGAAAAGGCTACCAGTACCCGCACGATCACCCCGCACACTTCGTGCGCGAACAGTACCTGCCGGATCGACTGACGAAGGCTCGCTACTACGAACCATCCGAAGAAGGCGCTGAAGCCCCTATCGCCGAACGACAGAGAAAACGCTGGGATGACGACCGGAATCCGGGCGAGTCCCAGGCAAGCCGTCACTCGAAGGACGGGTGACTAGGATCGGTCTGCGGATCCTCGCATCAGGGTCTCCTGCAACGCGTCGACAGACTCGCCGTCGATGAACATCCGATACCAGATCTCGGAATTGCACAGCAGCCAGAGCCGATTGCCGTGATCTGCCCGATGCTCGAGATGAGCCTTCAGAAGTTCGTCGATCGCCGCCTTGTGCAAGATGCCCTCGGCAACCAGACGAGATTGGGACAGCAGCACGTCGTACAGGGTGCGAAATTCGTCGGCGAGCAGATACGGCAATGCCGACGAGAAGCCCTGCTTCTTGCGCCGAGACAACTCCGCGGGCAGGTGGCGACGTCCGAGTTCCTGCTCAATGCGGCGAAGCTTGTTCCTCTTGACCTTGAAGCGGGGCGGTAGCTGAGCGCAGAACTCGGCCAGTTTGTGATCGAGAAACGGAGCCCGAGCCTCCAACCCGTGAGCCATTGTCATTCGGTCCTGAATCATCACCGGATGATCGGGCATGCGGATCATGCTGTCGGAATGAAGCATACGATCGACCAGTTCGCTGGCGTTGTCCGTATCGAAATACTGCTTGATGGACCCCTCGGGATCGAACGCCGCCACCTCGCTCCTGAACTTTTCGGTGTATAGAGAGTCGCGATAGCGATCGGAAAAATAGAAGTAGCTGAGGCTCTTGGCGTATCTGGAGCCGTCCCGGTGGTAGGACATATCGAGGATCCAGCGCAGTTTGTGACTCACGCTCCGATACCAGAATCCCGCTGGCATGAGACCGAGCAGCGGTTCCAACACGCGCTTGCGAACCGCTTGCGGCAAGAGTGCGAGATAGGAGGCATAGGAGTTGCCGTAGTAGCGATCGTAGCCTCCGAAGAGTTCGTCTCCGCCATCACCTCCGAGAACCACCTTCAGGTGTTTGCTCGCCAGTTCGGACAGGTGATAGACGCACAGGGAAAGCGGGTCCGAGGGCTCATCGAGATGCCAGACCTGCTTCGGCAACATGCGCACGAGCGAAGGCTCGATGGTCAGAGGATGGTGGTTGGTTCCAAAGCGCTGCGAAACAAGATTCGCGTAGGGCAGTTCGCTGTACCGCTCATAGGGAACATCTCCGGAAAACGTCGTGATCGGGTTTTCAGAGACCTTGCTCATCATGGCCACGATCAGACTCGAGTCGAGACCGCCACTGAGAAACGCACCCACCTCGACATCACTGACCATGTGGTACTTCACGGACTCGAGAAAGCGCCTCTCCAGCTCATCCGTTGCTTCATCAAACGAGAGAGAGAGTTTCCGATTGAAGTCCAGACTCCAGAAACGCTTCACCTCGACCTGGCCGTTCTCGAAGGTCAGCGTATGCGCGGGCGGCAACTTGCGAACTGCCCGAAACATCGAGCGGGGCGGCGCGACGATGCGAACGGTCAGGTATTCGTAGAGCGCGTTCGGATCCATCTCGCGAAGCGCTGGCTTGGCTGCCAGGAGACCCTTGATCTCCGACGCAAACAGCAAAGTGTCAGCATCGTGGTGATAGTAGAAGGGTTTCTGACCCAGATGGTCGCGGGCGGCAAAAAGTTTCCTGCGGGCGTGATCGTAGATCGCAAACGCGAACATCCCCCTCAACCGGGTTACGCACGCCTCACCGTATCGCTCGTAGAGGCGCAGTATCACCTCCGTATCGCTATTGGTCGCGAAAGAGCAGTGAGGTTCCAATTCTGCCCTGAGCTCTCGGTAGTTATAGATTTCGCCGTTAAAGCAGATCCAGACGGTGCCGTCCGCATTCGACATCGGTTGCTGCCCGGTTTCGGGATCGATGATCGACAACCGCCGATGACCGAACCCCACGCAGCCCTTCAAGAGCATTCCCTCGTCGTCGGGCCCCCGGTGCCTCAACACCTGCATCATGCCCTGTAATGCGTCTCGAGAAACTCCCTGTGGGTCCACGATACCTGCGATTCCACACATGCGACTAGTCTTCCATTCCCGGAACCGAGCAACTCATCGCCGACATCAGTCGACCAGGGAGAACGAACCCTGGAGCGTGTTCCAGGCATCGCTTTCCCCTATGCCCGTGAACACGAGCGTGAAGGATTTCCCATCGTCTGTGACCCACTTGGGCGCGAAGTTCCAGAAGAAAGTCTGGCGGGCGATCTTGCTTCCCGCGCCGAACTCCGTGCCATTGCGCCGGTTCAGATACGCAACTGTCGTCCATGGCCCCCAGGGCTCGGGTGCATCGAACATCCCGAGATTGCCTTCAAAGCTGCTCGTATGTTCCGTGCACAGGATGTAGCGCTTCAAACCCGAGTTGTAGCTGACGCTCAGCGAGAAGCCCACGCCGTTGCGATCGAAAAAGACGTGCCGCTTCTCCGACATACGGGAACTCCACTTCGGCGCTCCGTCGGCATCCGTTCCGGTGAACCACTCGTAGTGTGAAGCAGCATCGAAAATTCGAGTTTCGGGAACACGCGCCAGGAAGATCTCTCCGGGACGCTGAACCCCGAGCTTCGACTCCTCCGAGAACCTCTGAAGTCCGATGAAGTAGTGGTAGACGAATTCGTCGCGCGCAGCCGCGTTGTCCTTTCCGTAGTTCAAGATCGCGGGAAGAATGACGCCGTCCGCTGCAACGTAACTCCAATCCGCGGCCGTCCAGGTGCGAGCCTTGTCGGTCGAACGATGCAGTCGAGCCTCGCGATAACTATCGGCTCCGGATCCCGGACCAATCCAGGCGTAGAGCACACCGCCGACGCTGAGTATCCCATACGACTTGCCGTCGAACTCGGCACTGCTGGCCGCGTTTGCACCGCCCCACTGATTGAAGCCTCTGTAGTCGCTGGGAGGTCCCTCGATGCGCGCGAAACCCAGGCTGACTCGCCCTTTGCTATTGGTCCCGTCAAAGCCGCCTCCGTCGCCCCATGCAGAATACTGGTGATCGTCATCCGACCAGGTCATGGGCCAGTTGTCGCTCCCGGGAGCCAGCTTCCGGTGGGTCGAGAAGTCGAACGCTACGCCAGCGATGGACGAACTGGGGGCCAAAGGAGCGTCGATCTCCTCGGCGTTATTCCGTTGCCCACAGCCAGCCGCGCCCACCAGGGCGATCAGAGAAAACATGAGCACCGCGATCTTCACGAACCCGACAGGAGCGCTTCGATACGATCCACGAAGGCGCTCAGTGTCCAGGGAACGTCATCGTCACCACCTAGCACCCCAGAACTACTGAGGTTGACCTCGATTCCCAGCGACGTTGAGAGCCTTTGCTCGGTCTCCACGACCAGGTTCACGAGATCCATGGAATCGACCTCCGTGAGTTCCGTATCCAGGGACTTGCCTAGAGCGGTACTCGAGGCGCTCATGAGATTGACCTCATCGATCGCGGCGAACACTGCATTGACGATCGAGGCGCGACGGTCGGTCGCCGGTTCATCGGCCTGGAACCGCCGCTCCTCTTCGGTTTTTCGACGGTCTGCTTTCGTACCGCGACCGAGACGGACGAGTTTTTGATGCGCAGCGAGAATCGTCTGTTCCGGGATGTCGTCCCGCACGATCACACCCGCCCCCACGACCGATCCGCGCCCCACCCGAACTCCATCCAGAACGATCGCATTCGTGAAGACCGTACAGCCGTCTTCTATCTCGACCGGGCCATCGGTGGTCTTTTCGCGATCCAGAGGATCCCCTTCGAGCCTGATCGCACTGCCCCCGATCTTGCAGTCACCCGCCAATGCAACACTGCTGCCGATCCGGATCCCACCGGTCGAGATGACCATGGCTCTCGCACCCACATCACTCTTCGAGCCGATTCGGATTGGACCCGACTTCGCGATCAGGAGCACATCGCGATTCACCACGACCTCATCCCCGAGGACGATGCCATCGGGGCCCCCACCGTGCGCGTCGATCAGCACCTCGTCATCCAGTAGCGTTCGAGCCCCGATCGTGATTTGTGATGCGTGGCGAACGACCAGATTGCGCCCGAAAACAGCGCCTCGCCCAACCTCCTTGAAAAGAAGCGGGTAGAACACGCCGCGCAGAGCCAGACCCAACGCACCGGGGACGGGCCCGAACAGGAAGATGATCAACTCGTATTTGATCAGGTTCCAGATCGAGGTGTTTCCGTTCACCAGTTGCGCATACCTGCGCCAGACGCTGACTTCACCTCCGTAAAGACGCTCGCGGATCAGGTTTTCGGGATCGATTGTGTCGGATTTCCGCATTCTCTTGCCATCACCTCGCTAGGAATCGAGCCACCGCGCGCAGCCGTGAAGCTGGGAGTCGGTAACTCGTCCAGGATCGCAGTGCAATAGAGCATCGCGCTCCGACCGGAGAGCCCTCACATATTGAGCGTTTCCAGTGCATCACGGAGCCTCTGTTCTCGGTTGTGCGGCCGACACCAGGAGTTCATCGGGCGCGGGTCGGTTTCGCTGCACTCGATAGCGCGGCAGGAACAGGTACAGGAGACCGCCGGGAAGCAGGGCCGTGACTGCGACCGCGTGAGCCAGGATACCGAGAGCAAAGCCCTCCTCCCTCGGTACGCCGACGAGCGCGAGAAAGAACACGAAGGCTCCTTCGTGAATACCCAAACCCGAAATGCTGATCGGAAGACGCAAGAGCAGTGTGACGACGGGCACCACGAGAACGAAGAGCATGAAGTCGATATCGATGTTCAACGCCAGGCCCAGACAGTGATTCCACAATATCAGCGTGACGATCTCCAGTCCGGTCAGGGCGCAGAAGGAGAGCAAGGCCACTCGATGGTAGCGATAGCCCCAGTACGACCCGAAGACCTTGTTGAGTTGCTCCGCAACTCCCGCCAGCCACGACACCCGTCCAGAAGCACTCGCAATGCGTTCGACCAGGATTCGAAAGCCGGTCGTAAACGACACGAAGATCATCAGGATCGCGGTGCTGACCACGCCTCCCGCAAGCGTTACGACATTGGTGATCGGGAGATCCACTTCGATCAGGAACTGGATCAGCATCAACGACCCGACTACGGCCGTCAGCGCGATCATCACCATCCCGAGCAGGCGCTCGACGATGATCGACGAGATGATTTCGGGATAGCTATTGTCGTCGCGCTTGGTGAAGATCGCGCGAATGACATCCATGCCCACTGTGGCCGGAAGAAAAATGCCCAGAAAATTGGAGATGTAGTAGATGCGCAGGATTTCGAGCTGCGGAATCCAGACCGACCGCGCCCTCAGCAGGAGATTCCACTTGTAGGCCATGAGTATGCGACTCACGACGGTGATGGAAAGGCCTGCCGCAATCCAACCCGGCCGAGCATTGCGCAAGATGGCGAGCGTCTCGCCCAGTTCCACCAGAAAGACGAGCAGCACGACCAGACCGATCCCCAGCGCGGCCTGCAATAGCTTCTTGACACTCGACTTCGACATCCACCCTTCGGCTCGGTCCGTTTATGCAAACGACTTTAGCGTGGCTCCGGCGAACGTGTCGGCTGATGACGGTCGAAGCAGTTCCGCAGCGATGGGTTCCTGAGCCGCAGCGGGGCTACCTGTCGACAGGCAGCTCCGCGTTGCGCCATCCGGACATATCCCCCGCAAGATGGCGAAGATTGGAAAAGCCAGCAGCGTTCAAGATCTCCGTGACCCTTCCCGCACGCCGCCCGCTCTCGCAATAGACGACGACTTCGCGATCGCGATGGGAATCGATTTCGCTGAGGCGGCTACTCATCTGATCATGGGGAATATTCAAGGCTCCGGGAACGTGGCTCTGGGCGAACTCGGCATCGCTTCGAACGTCGAGAATCAGCGGTGTCTGAGCCGCGTTCAGGCGAGAGAGGAGTTCTTCCTGCGAGATATCTCCGGTCCCGACGAGCTGCGAGCTGCACCCGATCAAGCCAACCGCCAGCAGACATAGTGTGGTCAACCTCATGTCATCCCTTGACCGACTCGAGGAGATCGGCGAAGCCACCGTCGATCGCGGTTGCGTTCGCGTAACCCAGTTTGCGCAGCGCATCTACAGCGAGAGCGGCCCGCCCGCCTCCGGCACAATGGACGAGGACAGGTGCGTCAGTATCCGAACACACCTCGCCAATCTTGAATTCGAGAACACCCCGAGGGACGTTTAGCGAGTGCGGAATCGCACCCGCCGCGTGCTCCCCGGGCTCGCGCACGTCAATCAACAGAGTCCCGGAATTCTTCGCAAGACGCGCAGCCGCCTCCAGACAGGTACAGGTCGAGATGCGCGCCTTGGCCTCAGCGACCAGATCAAGCGGGGTCTTGGACACGATGTTTCTCCTCCGTTTTTCCGACCGAGATCGGACCTACCAGCTAGCCTAGCGTCCGATCCACGGTGCGAGCGCGTGGATCAGCCCAGAACTCACAAAACCCACCGTGAGCGCGGCCGCAATCCCCACGGCGAGAGGCTTCACACCGAGCGCTCGCAGCCTCTTCAGGTTCGTACTGAGCCCGACCGAAGCCATCGCCACAGTGAGGCACCACGTGGCCAGAGTCGATGCGGTGGCAATCAGGTCGCTCCACTGCTCCGACGTCAACAGTCCACCGAAGGGAGCGTTTCCGAGGTCGCCGAGCGTTCGAAAGAGCGCAAGGCCCACGAAACCGAAAACGAAGATAGGAACGACCTGTTTGAAATCCGGGCGTTGCATCGCCGCGCTTCGATCAGAACGGTGGTATAGAAATGCCATCAGCGGGATGACGGCGATCATGAAGACGTTTCTCACGAGTTTGGTCACCGTTGCAATATCGAGCGCTTCCGGCTCACCGAATTGTTGTGCGTAGAGCATGCCCGCACCCGCGACCTGGGCGGTATCGTGAATCGCCGTACCCAGGAAATAGCCAGCAAGCCTGGCATCACCCGCGAAGACAAAGTGCGAGACGAAGGGATAGGTCAAGAGAGCCAGCAATCCGAAGATCGTGATCGTACCCACCGCATAGCTGGTCTCGTCCTCATCCGCGCCGATCGCGGGTGCCGTCGCGACGATCGCGGTATTGCCGCAGATGGCGGTGCCCACGGCGATCAGTGTTCCCAGCCGAGGCGGTAGCCCGACCGCGCGACTGATCCAGCTGACCAGCAGGAGCGCCGAAGCGATGCACGCAATCACGATAGGAAGCGCTCCGAGACCGATTGCGCCGACAGCGCCGAGGCTCATGCGGATTCCGAGAAGCGCGACTCCGATGCGAAGGATGCGTTTCAGACACAGGTGGAGACCGGCCTCGTAGACCGCGGGAAGGCCGATGGCGTTTCGAACTGTGAGGCCTGCCGCAATGGCAACCAGAATCGGACTGATGGGGCTTTTTTCCAGTCCGAAGATCGACGAGCCCAGGAACTTGGAAGCGGCACCACCCAGAAAGGCGAGTGCGCTTGCGATGACCAGACCCGGCATGAGGGCTCCGGTCAGTTCGAACAGGCGGTTGCCCCGCACCTGCCATGCGCTCCAACTCGCGCGTTCCTCGTGGGTCTCGGCGGGATCGCCCCATTCGGGAATCCCCTCCATGCTGCCCGCCCAGCGGTACAACTCGGGGTCTTCGAAAACGGGCCTTCGAACCGTCATCGAACCGTCACGAGTCTCACGGGGTCGAAACCGTGAGTGGCTGGAGCCGAGCGGTTAGATGCCATCGCCCTTCCACATCCGCTCTTTCGGCAGAGCGTCGAGTGTCTCCACCAGTTGCCCGGAGAGCCCGGCACAGACGATGCGACACACCTCCACGACGCTCGTGTCGTGGATGTCGTAAAGAGCTCGATTGCCTTCCGAGCGCCGTTCGACGATGCCCTCGCGCCGAAGCACGGCCAGATGGCGGGAGACGTTGGGCTGCTCCAGTTCGGTCGCTTCCACCAGCCCCTGCACCGAACTCTCGCCCTGCATCAGGGTGTTGAGAATTCGCAGTCGGGTCGGGTCGCCGAGCGCCCGAAACCTCGAGGCCACGAGCTGCAGGGCCTCATCGCTCAACAGAGGGTGCTTCGCTTTTCGAGGAGTCATGGCTCAATCATATTCCTAAGTGATCATATTATCAATCTCTCAGAAATATGGAGCGGACGTGACTTGCAGCCGCCTGATGGGAAAAACCCACTCAGAGGGAATTCGCGCAGGCTCTGCGGCGGACACACGCGGGACGGAAGCCGGAGTGATCCCGGAATCCGTGGCGGGGCGGACGGGATTCGAACCCGCAACTTCCGGCGTGACAGGCCGGTGCTCTAGCCGGTTGAACTACCGCCCCACGGAGGCGAGTTTGATACCCCAGGTGCCGCGTCGGTGCAAACCGATCCGGGACTCCGAGTTCCCGCGTCCTTCAGCAAATGGGCTCTCGCGTCGATCCAAAAAAGGATGGATGACCTGTCTAAAGGCCCCGGATCGCCCGAAAGCCTGCCCCGACTGGGCGTAGGCAAGGACGAGGCGCTCCAGCAACGCATCGATATGGTCGTCGCGGGCCGCTTCGAATTGGCGCTGGAGGCGGTCGATGACTGCGCCATTCGGCTGATCGGATCGAGCGAACTCGCCCAAGGTCTTCGCGTGCTGCGGCGCCACCGCATGCGCACTCCGGAGATCCCGCTGGTTGTGATCGCCGCAGATGACAGCGATCCGGTCCTGGTGCGGGATTGCTGGCGTGAGCAGGCAGACGATCTGGTATTCGAGAGCGCCCTCGAAGTCGAATTGATCCACACCCTGGAGCGCGCGCTGGCCCGGCATTCGTCGCGACGCGAACAGGCGGACGATGATGCCCAGCTGGTTGCGGACTACGGGCGCAATACACGGGACCTGGGTGCCGCATTGATACGGTTGCGCCACAACTACGACGAGACACTCTCCGCACTCGTGTCCGCACTCGACCTTCGCGAACAGGAAACGGCCTGTCATTCGCAACGCGTTGCCCTGTACTCGACACTCATGGGCATCGAACTGGGAATCGAAGGCGAGGAAGCAGAAAACCTGTATCGCGGAGCCTTGTTGCACGACATCGGCAAGATCGGAATCCCCGATGCCGTATTGCTCAAGCCCGGCTCGTTTACGGATCGGGAACGGGAGGTGATGCGTCAGCACACCCAGATGGGCAGACAGATCCTGTCCAAGATCAGTTTCCTTGCACCTGCTAGTTCAATCCCCGCCTCGCATCACGAAGCCTGGGATGGCAGCGGGTATCCGGAGCGGCTGGCCGGAGAGGACATTCCATTGCACGCGCGCATCTTCGCGATCGTCGACGCGTACGACGCCATTCGTTCCGATCGTCCGTACAAGAAGGCCCTGCCCCACTCCGAAGCCATTTCCCGCCTGGAACAGGGCGCGGGCTCGCACCTGGATCCCGAGCTCGTCGCTCTCTTCGTCTCCAGACCCGAGTCGCTCTGGAATCAGCTTGCAGAACTGGGGTCGGACTCTCTCAGCTTCCAGATGGCACTCGAAGGTTGCCACCGAGCGAGAACGGAATGACCCTGGAGCTCAGCCTTCTGGGCGAGATTCTGAATCTGGCCCGAGATCCGGACGTGAATCTCGAGGAGTTCCGCGATCTGGTCGCGCGTTCGCCCAAGCTCGCGACCGAGGTCGTAAAGATCGCCAACTCCGCGCTCTACGGGATGGAAGGCAAGATCAACCAACTCGAACGGGCCGTGTTGATCCTCGGGATCCGCACCGTTTCGCAGATCGCTTCCACCTTGTTGGTTGCAGACGTCATGCGCGGAGTCGAAATCGGCGGAGTGAGCAGCGATGCGCTGTGGATGCACAGCCTGGAAACGGGAGTGTGCGCACAACTCCTGGCGCGCTGGCTTGGCCTGCCTTTCGAGTCCGAAGCCTATCTCGGTGGTCTGATTCACGATATTGGCGTCGTCGACCTCTTCGCGGAATACGGAGACGCGTACGCCGAGATCGTTCGGAAGTCGGTCGACGAAGACGTGATGCTGACGGGACTCGAACAGAGCCGCTTCTCCGAAACACACGGGCAACGCCTGGCAAGTCGAGCTGATGCATGGGACTTCCCGGACATTCTGAAAGAAGCAGTTGAACACCACGATACGCCCGAAAAGGCCTCGCCCCTCGGAAAGCCACTGGCGCAATTGCTCTACGCCTCGCACGCGCTGATCGAGAATCCGCTGGCCGGATGGCGGGATGCGGCACCTTCTGGGGGCGTACTCCTGAAAGATCTGGGGCTCGACGAACGCGATATCCATGATATCCGCGAGGAACTCCAGGTTCGCATGAAGGACGTCGTCTCCGTCTTCTGACGTCTCCGACTGTGCGGCGGCACATGATATAAACGGCTCCATGCCCGAGCCCCTCAGACTCGCTTTCGTCGGATGCGGTGCGATTTCTTCGTTCCACGTCATGGGAATCCGACAGGGCGCGCCGCGGATCGAGATCTGCGCCGCCGTCGACCCGAGACGAGAGAGCGCGGAGGCCGTCGGGAAGGAAACCGGCGCGGCGGTATTCGAGTCCTTCGAAGAGGCCCTGCAGAACGCCGAGTTCGACGCTGTCGACCTGATGCTCCCGCACCATCTGCACGAGGAGTTCGCGACCCGCGCCTTCGAGGCGGGAAAGCACGTACTACTCGAAAAGCCCATGGCGCCGGATCTTGCCGCATGCGATCGCATCATCGCTGCGGCCAGGCGCGCCGGCACCGTCTTCATGGTGGCGGAGAATGCGCAGTACTGGCCGGACGTGCTCCAGGCGCGCTCCCTGATCGAAGCCGGAGCGATCGGCGAGCCGATCTCGGCGCGCGGTTGTTTTTTCACTCCCGCGCTTTCGAGTTACTACGGCGGTTCCGATCCCTGGCGACTGAAACTCGATGAAGCCGGAGGCGGCATCGCCCTGGACACCGGATCGCACTGGATCCGCCCTCTGCGCATGCTCATGGGCGAAATCGACGAGGTCGTTGCAGCACTCGGCACGCCTTTCGAACAGATGCAGGGCGAGTCGCTGGTACGGGCGCTCATGCGACACGAATCGGGTTCGGTTTCGGTATTCGATGGCATGCTGACCAACGCGCCGCTCGGTCCGCAACCCCTGTTTCGCATCACAGGTTCCGAGGGTGAAATCGCCATCGAGGGCATCGGTGACGTCATGCTCTACGACGCAGATCATCGCAAAGGCGAACGCGTCGGCGAACGCGGAGGCTATATGTCGTCCTATCCGGGTGAGTTTGCCGACTTCGAAGCCGCAGTACTCGACGGCAAGACGCCGGATGCGAGCGCCGAGTACGCGCTCGGAGAACTTCGCGCTGCACTCGCGATGTACCGCTCCGCCGAGACGGGTCGCTGGGAAAAGGTCTGGGCGTGAGTTCGCGGGTCAGATTCGACTTCTCCGGTTGCAAGGTTCTGGTCACCGGGGGAACGAGCGGGATCGGAGGCGGCATCGCACGCGCTTTTGCCGACGCCGACGCGCAGGTAACGGTGACCGGCCGACGGGACTCGGCCGCTGACTACGACACGGATCTGTCCGGATTCGAGTACCGAAAACTCGAAATGACCGACGCTGAGGCGATCAAGGCCTTGTGCGCATCCCTGCCCGAACTCGACGTGCTGGTCAACAACGCGGGTGCGAACCTGCCCGGTGGAAAGAGCGAGTACATTCCCGAGGTCTTCGAGGAATCGGTGGCGATCAATCTGTTCGGCGCGTTCCGCATGGCGGTCGGCTGCCAGAAGCAATTGGGGGCAAGCGCTCTCAAAGGCGGCGGCTCGATCATCAACCTGGCTTCGATGTCCTCGTTTTTCGCAGTCCCTTTCGTTCCGGGTTACGGAGCGGCCAAAGCGGGGATCGTGCAGATGACCAAGAATCTGGCGGTGGCCTGGGCGGATCAGCCACTTCGCGTGAACGCCGTTGCGCCCGGCTTGATCGAGTCGAGCATGACCGCACCGATGAAAGGCGTTGCGGCCCTGGAAGACCCGCAGATCGCGCGCACTCCCATGCGACGCTGGGGGACGCCGAAAGACATCGCCCCCGTCGTGCTGTTCCTGGCCAGCCCTGCAGCGGGTTTCATCACGGGCCAGACACTTCCCGTCGACGGAGGTTTCTCCGCGGCGTGAGCGTCGAACGCAGTCTGTTCGGAACGAGCCGCGGAGGTCAGCGAGTCGATCGTTTCAGCTTGCGCAATCGACGCGGCACACATGCGGTTGTGAGCGAATACGGGGCCACCCTGAACGAACTCTGGATTGCGGATGCGAACGGAGAACTGGCCGATATCGTACTCGGATTCGCTGAACTATCGTCGTACGAATCCGAAGACAATCCGTACATGGGCTGCGTGGTCGGTCGGGTGGCGAACCGCATCGCCAGAGCGCGCTTCGAACTGGACGGGCGCACTTTCGAGTTGAGCGCAAACCATGGACCTCATCACATTCACGGCGGCGAAAGCGGATTCGGCAAGCTGGTGTGGACCGGTGAGCAGATCAGCGACGAGGCGTGTGCCGTTCGCTTCCACCTGATCAGCCCCGACGGCGATCAGGGCTATCCCGGCTGTCTGCGTGTCGAGGTCACCTACAGCCTGAGCGAATCGGACGAGCTTCGCATGGACGCACGCGCGCACTGCGATGCAGCGACGATCGTGAATCTGGCGAACCACAGTTACTTCAATCTATCCGGTGCCGGAACTCCGAGCGTTCTGGACCACGAACTGAAACTGGATGCGACGCATTTCACCCCTGCAGACGAGGAGTTGATTCCCGACGGTTCCCTTGAGCCGGTCGCGGAGACACCACTCGACTTCCGGGTGGCGACGGCGCTGGGCACGCGCATCGCGGAACTGGAAACAGGTCCGACACGGGGTTTCGACCACGGTCTGATGATCGACGGCGAACCCGGCCAGTTGAGGAGAGCCGCCCGATTGCGCGATCCGACCAGCGGTCGTCAGATGGAAGTCTGGACCACACAACCCAGCCTGCAGCTCTACAGCGGGAACCTCTTGCGCGGCCAACGCGGCAAGAACGGCCGGCGCTATCCGGCGCGCTGCGCCGTGTGCCTGGAAACCCAGCACCCGACCGACGCGGTTCATCACCCGGGGTTTCCATCGATCATTCTGCGGCCCGGAGAGATCTACGCCGAGACCACGACCTACCGGTTCGGCACGCCGAAATCAGATTCAACGAGCGCGCAGTAGTTCGACCGCCGCGGCCGCCACGCCGTCGACCTGTAGACGAAATGCCGCCGTGTCGGCCTCGTTGCCCATCACGCCCTTCAGATAGCGTGCCAGCACGCCCTCGACGATGGCACCCGAACGCCAGTACTGGAAGGCACGGTAATAGGACACATCGCCCACTTCGATCCCACTGGTCTCCGAATAGATGCGGAGCATTTCTTCGCGATCCGGAAACCCCGAGGACGTCGACGCGCTGGTCGCGATCTGCCCTATGCGATCGATCTCACCCGGAGCACGCCAGTCATTCATCAGATATCCGACATCCGCCAGCGGATCTCCCAGCGTGCACAATTCCCAGTCGAGGACCGCCGCAATCCGCGCATCTTCTCCGATGAGACAGTTCCCGAGCCGATAGTCGCCGTGGGCGATCGCCACTCCTTTCTGCTCGGGGATGTTCGACACGAGCAACTCGTAAGCTTCCTCCATATCGGGCAGGTCGCGGGTCTTGGAGTTGGCCCACTGGGTACTCCAGCGCTTGAGTTGACGCGCCAGGTAGCTATCGGTGCGTGCGAGATTGCCCAGGCCGATCTCGACGGGATCCACACGGTGCAGACGCGCCAGGACTTCGGCCATCGAGCGTCCAATCCGCCCGCGCTGCGCGGGATCGAAGTGCTTTTCCGCCATCGAGCGATCCGTCAGCACGTGTCCGTGAACGAATTTCATGACGTAGAACGGCGCGCCGTTGACCGCTTCGTCCCCGCACAAACCGATCGTCTCGGGCACGGGAACATCGGTCGCTTCGACGGCCGAAACGATGCGATGCTCGCGCGCCATGTCGTGGGCCGTCGCCAGTACCGCTCCCAGTGGCGGGCGGCGCAGAACATAGAGTTCCCCATCGCTGGCGCTGACCTTGTAGGTGAGGTTGGAATGACCTCCCACGATCGGCTCGAAACGCAAGGGCGTGCGAATGCCCGGTACGTGCTCGAGGAACCACTCGCTGACTCGGTCGATCTCGATTCCCTTGATCTCAGGCGAAGAACTCATGATGAGGTGCATCTTGGTACCGGGCGGGACCTTCGCGCAAGCCACCCGTTCAGGGGTGTACAATTCAGCCTCGGTCCAATTCCTGGAGGTCCTATGAAAATCGATGGTGGAGCCAGTTCCGACCTGAGCCAGATGCCCGCGCGCGCACGCACGCTCGAAGAAGCGGGTTACGACGGCATGTTCACGGCAGAAACGGCGCACGACCCGTTTCTACCCCTGACAATCGCCGCAGAGCACACCGAGAAGATCCAGATCGGGACCTCGATCGCCGTCGCATTCGCACGCTCTCCGATGACTCTTGCGAACATCGGACACGACCTGAACGCATTCTCGAAGGGTCGCTTCGTCCTGGGACTCGGTTCACAGATTCGACCGCACATCACCAAGCGCTTCAGCATGCCCTGGTCCTCCCCCGCTGCGCGGATGCGCGAGTTCATCCTGGCCATGCGTGCGATCTGGGCCTCCTGGCACGACGGTGAAAAACTGGAATTCCGCGGCGAGTTCTACACCCACTCGCTCATGACTCCGTTTTTCATCCCGACCAACACAGAGTTCGGAGCGCCCAAGGTCTGGCTCGCGGCCGTCGGTCCGTTGATGACCGAGGTGGCCGGTGAAGTGGCCGACGGCATCATCTGCCACGCCTTCACCACCGAAAAGTACATGCGCGAGGTAACGATTCCCAAGGTCGAGGCCGGACTCGCCAAGGCGGGCCGCCAACGCGAAGGCTTCGAGATTTCCTGCCCCGTATTCGTGATCAGCGGCGAGAACGAAGAGCAGTACATGAGGTCGCGTGCGATGGTGACTCAGCAGATCGGCTTCTACGGATCGACGCCCGCCTACAAGGGCGTTCTCGAGAGCCACGGCTGGGGCGCGTTGCAAAGCGAACTCAACGCCTTGTCCAAGCGGGGTAAGTGGGTCGAGATGGGTCAACTGATCGACGATGACATCGTCGATGCGTTCGCGATCGTCGCTGAAAAACCATCACAGATCGCCAAGGCCGTGAACGATCGCTTCGGCGACCTGCTGACCCGCACGGCGTGCGGCTACATCCAGTCCACGCCCGAGCAGGAACGCGATCTGGCCAGGGAGTTCAACCGGCTCTGATCCCGACGCGCCGCGCTGCGAACGAAGACTACGAGGACTGCTGAGCGTTGCGCGCCGGTTCGACATGAACAGCGGATTCGCCGTCGTGTGTTCGCCTTGCAAGACGACTCAGACGTCGTCGAACCCCGGTTCGAATAGAGCTTCGATCCCGTGAGCGGCGACGTCCGCTTCCATCTTTTCATTGGATGGCGCCTCACCTGCGCCACTCGCCGCATCCAGAACCTGTGGCAGCAGAGTCGCGTCGCTCGAGCTGTTGAGGAAGACACCGGGACGGCTCAACACCCAGCGCACGCCGCGCGCGAGCGCCCCCGAATCACGTAGTGGCTCGTACCAGCTGAACCTCGGGCCGCTGTACGTATCGGACCAGCGCCGACGGGCGATCCCTTTGATCGTCTGCACCGCAACGCCGCGCTCCCGACAGACACCGTACAATGCCTCGAAGTCGGCCGCGTACTGGGGTTGCGCCATCATGGAGTAGTTATAGGGCAAGAGCACTGAATCGAAGGGAAAGCGTTCGAGACTGCGCAGATGCATGGCCGCCGTTCTCGTACCGTGCCCGGTCACACCGATGAAGCGAACCAGGCCCTGGTCTCGCGCGTCGATCGCCGCTTCCAGCGCGCCATCGGGACCCATGGCTGTCTGCCAGCCCTCTTCGTCGACCAGATTGTGGAACTGGATCAGGTCGAGGTGATCGGTCTGCAGCCGATCGAGGGATCGCTGAATACTCTCGAACGCCCCGACTCGATCGCGGGCCGTTGCTTTGGTGGCCAGGAAGAACTCACTCCGATGCCGCGACATCCAGGGTCCGATACGAAGCTCGCTTTCCCCATAGGCCGCCGCGGTGTCGAGATGGTTGATGCCTCGCTCGAAGAGCAGTTCGAGCACGGTATCTGCCTTGTCCTGTCGCATCCCACCCAGTGCCGCAGCGCCGAAGATGATTCGCGTGCTGTCGTGACCCGTTGTGCCAAAAGGAGTCTTTTCGATCATTGGGGAGATTGTTGCATAGCTCGACGATCTTGGAGCGATCGCGTGGGACGCGAATCCGCGCAGAGGTCTGACGCAAAACCTAGCGAGACTCTCGATCGCCGTAGCGAAGCGGCTGCCAGCCGAAAACGCGGCCATCGTCGTCGAGATCGACATCGAGTCCCCGGTAGAGCTGCGACCAGTCCTCTGAAATCCAGTCGCCGCGCCCGGCCTCGCAGAGAGCCTCCTGCGCGAGTTTCACATTTTCGTCACTAGGCAGCAGCTTCAGAACTCGATCCAGACACGCCTGGGACTCGTCGAGTCGACCGAGTTTGAGTTTGGCCAGACATCCGAGCCAGAGGCCGAGTGCCGCGTCGCCACCCTCCGGTTCAGCGATCAAAGGCGCCGCTGGTGCCTCGGCTACCAGACCCAGGAGTTCTCGCAATTGATGACTGAAGGTGTGACGCTCGAGTACGCGGCGCCGACCCAACGAAGCGATGCGTCGTCGCTCCTCGGGATTTCCCAGGTAATGCTCGAGTTTTTCCAGAAGATCCGCACGGCCGTTGTAGATCGCCAGATGCTCGCCATCTCGAAAGAGGCGCTCAGTGTCGCCTCTCGCGTCGGTCAGCAGGAAACCCTCACAGGCCAGGACATCGAAGACGCGCACGGGCAGCGACGTGTGCAACTGCGCGTTGGTCACGTTCAGATTGACGCGCGAACCACTGTAGACGCGCGGGCAGCCGTGGCGGTTGTTGGCCGCTCCGTGAAAATGCAATCGCGGATGCTTCAGGCCAGCCCATGCTTCGTCTCCAAATACATCCACTTCAAAACCGGCCGCGGCGATCTCGATAAGCAATTGAGCGCGCGTTTCGGTCGCATGACCGACGAAGGACACATCGAAATCGAACCCGGCAGGCTCTCGGGGATAGTGCACGTGCGGATTGGTCGCGAACGGAAGGTAGTGACAGTGGACGAAGCCGCGTCGACGCAACTCGGGAAGATAGGCATGGTCCCAGCTGAAGACGTGGTAGCGCTGCCCGAGCAGTGAAAACCGCATCCCCTTGGCGTCGAGAATCTCGACGGGGTCGTCGTAGAACCAGGATGCGACGAGGCTCTCTGGTGAGGTCGTAGCGAGATACGCGGGCACCAATCCCGCCGTATCGACGGTGAGGACGAGATCCGGAGTCAGCACCGCAAGCCCGTCGCAAATCGCAACGTCGAGAGCGTGAGCGCCACTGCCCGCAGCCGCGATCTCCACCAGATCCTGAACGTAGACCTCGTGGCCCATGCCGACGAGTGCATCGCGGATGTCGTTCAGAGTGTGGGGCAGCACGGCCCCTGGAGCGGTGTAGGTGAGAATGCGCACGCCGATTCCCGCCACCAGTAGCGCGGTAGCCCAGCTAGATTCGCTTCCGCCCGGACCCGCAACAAGCGAGCCTCCTACAATCGTTGCCAGGAGTGTCGATCACCGTCCAGCAGAACGCCCTCGCGCCACTCCGCCCAGGGCCGCTCTTGCGATCGATCGAAATGGTGGGCGGGAGAGGATTTGAACCTCCGACCAACGCCTTGTAAGGGCGTCGCTCTACCACTGAGCTACCCGCCCAGACAGTCTTCGACCAGAGTTCGAATCCCTCTAGTTCAAGCCGCCCGGTGCTTCGACCGTCGGCTCGATGTCGAAGATCTCCTCGAGAGCGTATTCCGTCACGTCCTCAAAACGCTCCGGGTGCTCCATGGCCAGCGCGTGCTGCAGAACTTCGTCCATGTGTTCCACGAAGAGGATCTTCAGGCGACGTTTGACCTTGGGAGGCACTTCTTTCAGGTCGCGCTCGTTTTCCTTCGGAATCAGCACGGTTTCGATACCACCGCGAAGCGCCGCAATCAGCTTCTCTTTGAGCCCGCCGATCGGCAGGACGCGACCGCGCAGGGTGATCTCACCCGTCATGGCGATGTTCGAATGCACCGGAATACCCGTGAGTGCAGAAGTGAGCGCAACGGCCATCGTGATGCCCGCCGAGGGTCCGTCCTTGGGAACGCCGCCTTCGGGGACGTGCAGATGCACATCTACCTTCTGGTAGAAATCGCGTGACAGGCCGAGTTGCTTGGCGCGACGCCGCACATAGGACAGCGCCGCCTGGGCCGATTCCTTCATCACATCGCCGAGATGACCACTGACCTGGATACGACCCTTGCCCTGAGTGACCAGTGCTTCGATCGTCAGCAGCTCGCCGCCGACCTCGGTGAACGCGAGTCCCGTCGCGATGCCGACCTGATCGGTTTCTTCGCGTTTGCCAAAGCGGTGCTTCTCAACGCCGAGATACTTGCGAACCTGCTTGGGTCCGACCTTCACGCGCACCGGATCCTTGCTGGTCACGACCTCGCGCGCGACCTTGCGGCAGATGCTCGCCAGTTCGCGCTCCAGACCGCGTACGCCGGACTCCTTGGTGTAGCGGCGGATTACTTCGTAGACGCCCGCTTCGCCAAACTCGAGGTTCTCTTCCGTCAGACCGTGTTCCTTGATCTGCTTGGGAATCAGGAAGTCTTTTGCGATCTCGAGCTTCTCTTCCTCGATGTACCCCGGAATGTGAATGATCTCCATGCGATCTTGAAGCGGTCGCGGGATCGAGGAAAGGCTGTTCGCGGTCGTCACGAACATGATCTTCGAAAGATCGTATTCGAGATCCAGGTAGTGGTCGTCGAAGGTCTTGTTCTGCTCGGGATCGAGCACCTCGAGCATCGCGGAACTGGGATCGCCGCGGAAATCGGTCGACATCTTGTCGACCTCGTCCAACAGGAACACCGGGTTGCCACTTCCCGCCTTCTTCAGGCCCTGGATGATCTTGCCCGGCAGCGCGCCGATATAGGTGCGGCGGTGGCCGTGGATCTCGGCTTCGTCGCGCACACCGCCCAGACTCACCCGCACGAAACTGCGATCCGTCGCGTGCGCGATCGAGCGCCCGAGGGACGTCTTGCCGACGCCCGGGGGACCCACGAGACACAGGATGGGTCCCCTGAGTTCGCCGACCAGCGACTGGACCGCCAGATACTCGAGAATGCGCTCCTTGGGTTTGTCGAGACCGAAGTGGTCGGCATCGAGAATGCGCTCGGCTTCTTCGACGTCGACCGAGTCTTCTTTGTAGTTGCCCCAGGGTAGCGACAGAATCCAGTCGATGTAGTTGCGCACGACGGCCGCCTCGGCGGACATCGGCGACATCATCTTGAGCTTCTTGATTTCCTTCTTGCAGCGCTCGGCGGCGTGCTCCGGAAGCTTGTGCTCTTCGAGCTTCTCCTCGAGTTCCTGCATCTCGTTCTTGAACTCGTCGCGCTCGCCCAGTTCCTTCTGGATCGCGCGCATCTGCTCGTTCAGGTAGTACTCCTTCTGGGAGCGCTCCATCTGCTTTTTGACCCGCGAGCGGATGCGGTTTTCGACCTGCAGAACGTCGATCTCGCTCTGCATCAGCGAATAGATCTCTTCGAGTGCCTGGTGCGGACTCGTGACTTCGAGAATGCGCTGCTTTTCTTCGACGTTGAGGTTCAGGTGGGCCACGATCGTGTCGGACAGGCGCGCAGGATCGGTGATGCTCTGCACACTGGCCACCATTTCGGGCGGAACCTTCTTGTTGAACTTGACGTAGGTTTCGAACGCCGACGCGACGCTTCGCATCAGGGCTTCGACCTCGACCGTGATCTCTTCGTCGGACTCGAGCACCTCGGCTCGCACCAGGAAGAAATCATCCTTGGGAATGAACGAGTCGATGCACGCACGTTGCTTGCCTTCGACCAGAACCTTGACCGTGCCGTCGGGCAGCTTCACGAGCTGGACGATCGCGCCCAGAGTTCCGATTTCGTAGATCTCGTCGGCGTTGGGGTCGTCAGCCTTGGCATCGCGCTGAGCCGAAAGCATCAGCATGCGATCCCCGCGCATGGCCTCTTCCAGGGCGGCAACGGACTTCTCTCGGCCCACGAACAGTGGAACCACCATATGAGGAAACACGACGATGTCGCGTAGTGGAAGCAGTGGAACCAGGACGTCTTCGCCCGCGATTCCCTCGTCTTCCGTTTCCTCGGAGTCGCTATCACCCTTGAAAAAGGCCATTCCCGTCCCGTCGCTGCTGTGGATTTGCTATGCGCTCTCGGCCTGATCGTACACGATCATGGGCTCGGCGCCGTTCCGGATGACGTCTTCGTTGAGGACGACTTCGGTCACGTCGTCCCTTGAAGGCAAGTCGTACATGATATCGAGCATCGTTCGTTCCAGGATCGAGCGAAGTCCGCGCGCTCCCGACTTGCGCGAGATCGCCTCGTCCGCGACCGCGTTCAAAGCGCCTTCCGTGAAGCGCAGAGTCACGCCTTCGAGTTCGAGCAACTTCTGGTACTGCTTGACCAGAGCGTTCTTGGGTTCGGTAAGGATGTTGATCAGCGCCTCGCGATTGAGGTCTTCGAGCGTCGCCACGACAGGCAAACGCCCCATGAACTCGGGAATCATGCCGAACTTCAGCAGGTCTTCCGTATGCACGTGGCGCAAGACCTGACCGAGCTTTCGATCCTTGGTGCGCAACTCGGCGCCGAATCCCATGCCGTGGACGCCGATGCGTCGCTCGATCACTTCCTCGATACCATGGAAGGCACCGCCGCAGATGAACAGCAGATTGGTCGTGTCGACCTGTACGAACTCCTGCTGCGGATGTTTGCGCCCCCCCTTGGGCGGGACGTTCGCCACCGTGCCCTCGATGATCTTGAGCAGCGCCTGTTGCACACCTTCGCCGGAGACATCGCGCGTGATCGATGGGTTCTCGCTCTTGCGCGCGATCTTGTCGATCTCGTCGATGTACACGATGCCCCGCTGCGCGCGCTCCACGTCGTAGTTCGCAGCTTGCAGCAGGTTCAGGATGATGTTCTCCACGTCTTCGCCGACGTAACCCGCTTCTGTAAGGGTCGTCGCATCGGCGATCGTGAATGGCACGTCGATGATCTTGGCCAATGTCTGGGCCAGAAGCGTCTTGCCGCAACCCGTGGGGCCCAGCAGCAGAATGTTCGACTTCTGCAACTCGACGTCGCCGACGACCGACTGGTTTTCGATGCGGCGGTAGTGATTGTGGATGGCGACGGAGAGCACCTTCTTGGCATCGGCCTGCCCTACCACGTATTGATCGAGGATTGCGTTGATCTCGCGCGGCTTGGGGATCGAGGAAGAGCCGGTTTCGGTGTCGCGACTCGCCTCTTCGGCGATGATGTCGTTGCACAGCTCGATGCACTCATCGCAGATGTAGACGGTGGGTCCAGCGATGAGCTTCTTGACTTCCTTCTGACTCTTGCCGCAGAACGAGCAGGCCAGATTGGTGCCTTCTTCCTTCTTGCCCTTCACCGCTTGTCTCCCCCAGCACCGTTATCGGCACCGGACTTGTGTCGCGTAATGATCTGATCGACGATCCCGTACTCGACCGCTTCCTCGGCATTCATGAAGCGATCTCGCTCCGTGTCCTTGGAAACGGTTTCGACCGCCTGGCCGGTGTGCTGTGCGAGAATTTCGTTCATGCGCTCGCGCAGCTTCAAAATCTCTTCGGCGGCGATCTGGATGTCGCTGGCCTGGCCTTGAGCCCCACCCCAGGGCTGGTGGATCATCACTCGTGAATTGGGGAGAACACTCCGCTTGCCGGGAGCGCCCGCGGCCAGAAGCAAAGTGGCCATACTCGCGGCCTGACCCATACAGGTGGTCTGCACCGCGGGATTCACATATTGCATCACATCGTAGATGCCGAGTCCGGCATTGACCTCGCCTCCGGGCGAGCTGATGTACATGTGAATGTCTTTCTCGGGATCATCTGCCTCCAGAAAGAGGAGTTGGGCAATGATCACGTTCGCGACGTCTTCACTGATCGGACTGCCGAGCACGACAATTCGATCCAGGAGCAAGCGCGAGTAGATATCGTAGGCCCGCTCGCCCCGGTGCGTTTGTTCGACCACCATCGGAATCATCATCGACATGGTTCTATTCTAACGGATCCGAACGGGGTGCGTCAGAGACACAGATGCACAACAGCGCGTATTTCGCTTTCTGTTTCAGTGCGTTACGCGTCAGAAAGCGTAGCTTCCGACACCAGAAGTTCCACGACCTTCTCTTCGAGCAATCCACCGGCGACTGCGTGGATCATCCCGTCTTCCCTGGAGGCTTTTCGGACCTCGGCCAGCGGCTTCCCCTGCTGGGCAGCGATTTCGGCAAGTCGCGCGTCGATTTCCTCCGGTGAGACCTCCAATTCCTGCTCCTTGGCGATCTCAGGAACGAGCAGAGCGAGACTGAGGTCCCGTTCGACCTGCGGTCGCCACTCCTCGGTCCAGGTTCCGATCATCTCCCGCGCCTGCTCTTCCGGAAGCTGACCGCCGAATTGCTGCATCGCGCGCTGGATGCGATTGCTGAGCTGCATCTCGATCAGGGTCGGCGGTACGGGGAACGGATTTGCTGCGACGAGCGCATCGACCACCGCCTCGCGTAGCTGACGCTTTTCGTCCTGCGCCCGGCCCTCGTCGACGCGCGTCTGCATCTCGGCACGGAACTCGGCGAGCGTCTCGTGCTCAGAAACGTCTTTCGCAAATTCATCGTCGAGTTCCGGAAGCTCGCGGCGCTTGAGCCCGTGCAGCTTGACCTTGAACGTGGCTTCTTTGCCAGTCAGGTGCTCCGCCGGGTAATCGTCGGGAAAGGTGACCTGGAACTCGCGTTCGTCGCCCACCACCAATCCGACCAGATTGTCCTCGAACCCCGGGATGGTACGGCCCGCTCCGATATCGATCTGGGCCTCTTCGGCCTTGCCGCCCTCGAAGGGTTCGCCGTCCAGGAAACCTTCGTAATCGAGAACGGCCAGGTGGCCGCGCGCCGAGGTCGTGCCATCTTCGGTATCCAGAATCTGCGCGTGCTGCTCGCGAAGCTGCTCCAGGTGAGCATCGATCGGATCCTTTTCGGGTTCCGGCAGAACAGGTCGGACCACTTTCAGGCCCTTCGTCGATTTGAGCTCGATCTCGGGCCGGATCTCGACCGCAGCCACGTAGACGAACACCGAACCCTGCTGGGGCCGCTCGCCCGGATCCAGGCGGGGCTCACCCAGTACATCGAGATCCTGCTCTTCGATCGCCTTGAACAGGGTTTCGCGGACCAGGCGCTCGAGAACCTCTCCTCGAGCCTGATCCGAATAGTACTTTTCGATCACGGACCGGGGTGCTTTGCCCTTTCGAAAGCCCTTGATGTGCGCGGACTTGCCGAACTGCTTGAAGACTTGATCAAAAGCTCGATCGACATCCGTGGTCGGAATCTCGATCTTGAGTTTTCGCTCGACCGGACCGGTTTCTTCGACGCTCAATTCCATAGCCGGCGCAGCATAGCGAACCGCGTCCAAGCGCGCGCGGCCCAGCACGAGCAGGCGGGGAGCTATTTTCCCTCGATGTGCTCAGCGACCACAGCCAGAAGGGCTGGGCGGTCGATCGGCTTGCTCGCAAAACCGTCGCAACCGGCTCGCAGACAGGCGTCGCGCTCATGCGACATGGCGTGGGCGGTCAAGGCCACGATCTGGCCATTGTAGCCGGATTGGCGCAGCTGCACGGTCGCGCTCAGACCGTCGAGTTCGGGCATCTGGACGTCCATCAGGATCAAGTCGTAGGGTTCACCGGCCGACTCGGCTCGAAGCGCCTTCTCGACCGCGATTCTGCCGTTCTCGGTGGTGTCCACACGGAGTCCGGACTTCAACAAGATCAGCGAGATCAGGCGCCGATTGTCCGCTCCATCATCCGCCAGGAGCACGGACCCCTCGAGGTGACACGGAGCGACGGTCTCAGCCGCAACCTCTTCCGCGATGGCTTCGGCCGGGTTTTCGATCATGCGAACGTTCTTGAGCGAACCCACTTCGATCGTCAAGCTCACGCGCGTCCCGCTTCCGGGTTCGCTCTCGAGCGAAATATCTCCACCGAGCAGACCGACCAGGCGCTTGCTGATCGCCAGACCCAGACCCGTACCGCCGTGCTCGCGGGTCGTCGACATATCGACCTGCATGAAGGGCTCGAAGATCTTCGCCTGTGCACCCCCTGATATTCCAACACCCGTATCGGCCACCACGAAGCGCATACGCGGTTGTTCGCGATCCACGGATTCGAGCAACTCGACGATCACGCGAACTTCGCCCGTGTCGGTGAACTTGATCGCGTTGCCGGCCAGGTTCAGCAGGATCTGGCGCAAGCGCGTCGGATCGGTCTCGATCGTTTCGGGGATCGCGCCCAGGTACTCGATCTCAAAGGCGAGACCTTTGGCAATCGCCCGCGCGCGCATCAGCGATGCCACATCGGTGACCATCTGACACGCTGAAGTTCGCGTGCGCTCCACCTGCATGTGCCCTGCCTCGAGCTTCGAGAGATCCAGGATCCCGTCGAGCAGCTTCAAGAGATGATCCGCGTTGCGCCGCACGACCGAGATATAGTCCGTGTGATCCTCGGCCGTCAGGTCGGGATCGGCCATCAGGTCCAGGTAACCCACGATCGCAGTCATGGGCGTGCGGATCTCATGGCTCATGTTGGCCAGGAACTGGCTCTTGAGACGATTGGCTTCCTCAGCCGCGAAGCGCTGAACGCGTAGCTCGCGCGCGGCGCGATCGGTCGTCTCGAGTCGGTTCTCGGCCTGAGCCAGGTTCTGACCCATGTCGAGTGTGAGCGCAGCAAGTCGTTCATTCGCGCGCCGCATGAGATCGCCGAAAGCGCGCTGTTCGCCCAGATCCAGATCCAGCTCCTCGACCGCGGACTGCATCTGCGGCTCGACGCGCTGCAGGATTTCTTCGAGTTCCGGCCCACCGATGCCCAACAGGTCCAAAGCCAGCTCGCGAAGCCGGACAAGGGCGCTCGCATCCTCACTCAGACAGAACACCTTCCCCACCTGGGCCGCGACCCGCAGCACCCGCGCAATGCGCGCTTCGATGGGATCGCCCAGAGCGGTACCACTCGCCTGGTGGTGCACGCTGATCGGCTCCCAAAGTATGGGCGGTATGCGCCAGTTTCTCAGCAACTCGGCGCCGACCTCCATGTGATCGGTCCCGATTTCCGCGCGCTCGCTCAACCAGAGTTCCTCGCCCATCTCGTTCAAGCGACTCAGGACCGAGTCATAGCGGTCTGGAGCGATCTGATTCAGAGCCAGCACACCGATGTCCTGGAGGATTCCCGCAGCGTAGGCCTCGTCGCGCAAGGTCGGCTCGTTACCGATCAGATCGCGCGCGGCGATCGCAGTAGTCAGCGAGTGGCGCCAGTGCAAGCGGGGATCGAAACGACCTGGACTTCCGGCGCCTTTCCAGGAAGGCAATTCGAAACTCAGAAGTACCGAGTGGATTTCCTGAGCTCCGAGAGTACGGATCGCCTGAAGTACCGTCGAAATTGGGCGGCGGGTGGTACGGTCGGCCGAATTGGCCGCGCGCAATACGCGAGCGACGAGCACGGGATCGCACTCGATCACGCGCTGCAACGCTTTCAGATCCGGAACCTTCGCAGAGAGTACTTCGAGTACGTGCGAGGCTATGCCGGGGGGAGACGGCAGAGACGTGACTTCACTTGCGATTCTGTAGGGATCGTTTTCCATTACAAACCTTGGTCTTCGATCGTCCGAGCGGCCGAGGAGCTTGACTTCAAGAACGCCGCCGGCGCGCACGTGTGCATCGACGTGCCCCGAGGCGCGGTGAATGGCACGAATCTCCTGCGCGCCTATCAACACACCCGACCTACGGCGGTTGCACTCGCATGCACATGGGATTTCGTCCATAATCAGGAGAACTGGTCGATGAACAGCCTTGCCAGTTGGAGATCCAATGAAGACAGTGCTGACCGTACTAGGGGTGGCAGTACTCGTTCTGGCGACATTCTTCGCGGTAATTGGCCTCGCGTCCGAAATGGGCGGAGAAGTCGTAACTCTGCGCACCGTACAGGCCGATGGGAACGCTGCGGATACGCGGCTCTGGATTGTGGAAGATCAGGGCGCCCTGTGGTTGCGGGCAGGTCAACCGAACTCGGGTTGGTACGCGCGACTGCGTGCCCATCCGCAAGTCTGGCTTACAAGAGACGGCGTTACGCACCGCTTCCGCGCAGTCGGAGTCGAGGATCCCGCGATGCGCGACCGGATTCACGAACTCATGACGAAGAAGTATCCGGTGGCGGAAGCGCTCATCAAGCTGATCCGCGACGGGGATGCATCGATCCCTGTGCGCCTGGACCCGATCAGCTGAAGAGTTTTTCCGACTCGGCCAGAAAGCGCTCGAGGTCGGTTTCGATGCCATCGATCGAAGAGTTCCAGAACTCGGGAGCCTCGAGATCCACGCCCATACAGCGACGCGCAACGTCCTCCGCATCATCACTGCCCGTCAGGCGCAGGAGTTCGTCGTACTGCTCCAGGAACGCTTTCCCCTCGGCCTGCGCGCGACCGAAAAGCCCCAGACTGAAAAGAAACCCAAATGTGTATGGGAAGTTGTAGAAGCTGAGCTCGGTAATGTAGAAGTGCAGCGTGGAGGCCCACATCCACGGATTCAGCTGGTTTTCGTCGAGCGATTCTCCGTAACAGCAACGCTGCGCCTCGATCATCAGCTCGCACAGGCGCGTGACACTCACCTCGCCAGATGCGCGCTCTTCGTAGAAGGCTTTCTCGAACTCGAAGCGCACCGGGATGTTCACGAGGAAGACGGCGGCGAACGCGAGGCGACTGTCGAGTATCACGCAGCGCTGAGCTTCGGAAGTTCCCGGGTCCGCGAGAACGGACTCGGTGTAGACCTGCTCGGCAAACGTGGAAGCCGTCTCGGCCAGGGTCATCGGGTAGCGACGCGCCCAGGGCCGCATATCGCGCATGAGCCAACCGTGGTAGGCGTGGCCCAGTTCGTGGGCTAGCGTGCGCAGGTCGCCGAGCGCACCGTTGTAGGTCATGAAGACGCGAGACTCACCCAACAACGGTGACGTGCTGCAGAAACCGCCGGGACGCTTACCCGGGCGCGACTCGTAGTCGATCCAGCGCCGCTCGAAAGCCCGTGCTGAAAGTCCACCCAGATCTTCGGAATATCCTTCGAAAGCTCGCTGGACTCCGATACACGCTTCATCCCAGGGGATGGAACCGGCGTCGCCCAGAGGAAGCGGTGCCATCAAGTCCTGAAATCCCAGAGATTCCTGGCCCAGGATCCGAGCCTTTCGCTTCAGGTAGCGTCGGGCCACGTCGGCGCGTGCACGGACCACATCCATCAGCGTGTCGAGTGTGGTGCGCGAGATGCCCGCATCAAAAAGTGCGGGGTCCAGGAAATGGCTCACACCCCTGCGTTCGTACAGGCTGAGACGAGTTCCCGCGATCGCGTTGAGGCAGGCGGCCATCACATCAGAGACTCCTTCCCAGGCCGCATTGGCTCCGCGAAAAGCCGCGGTGCGCGTCTGTGGGTCGGGGTCTTCCATGAGACTGCGGGCGATCGCGACCGGCAGGCGTCTGGATGCCTTCCCCGGGATTTCGAAATCAAACTCGAGCTTGCCCGTCACCTGACTGTAGAGACGTCCCCAGGCTGAAAGACCGTTCACCCCGAGATCGGCCGAGAGCTGTTCCAGTTCGGTCGACATACTCCAGCGTGCGCGCTCGCGCAGGCGCTCCACGAAGTAGCTCGCGTCGCGCAGACGCGCATCGGCCAGCAACTCGGCGAAGGTCGCGTCGTCGCAGTCGTCGAGTGCGGCGCGTATTCCGACGCTGAGCTTCTGCAACTCGGCGCGCATATTGGAGAGATCCGCGGACTGGCGCTGCACGGCTTCGTCGAGAGAATCAGCGGCGGCCATGCAGCCGATATACGAGCCGATATGCGATGTGCGCGCTCCAATGTCCTCGGTCAGCACAAGCAACTCGACCCATTCCGACACATTCGACAAGCGCAGATCACCGAGCCGCGCGACTCGAGCCTGTGCGCCTTCAATCGAAGCCGCCAGCTCGTCGCGAAAGCTGCGATATTCGACGCCGTCAAACTCCGGGAAAAAGGGAGTCAGGTCCCAGTTGGGTTCGAGCTTCTCGCCTTCGATTTCAGAGGATCCCGCCATGACCTGACGATACCCCCGAGTTGCGTGGTCAGCCAGCGGCGAGTCGCGACTGCTACACTCGGGCGAGACCGCCCGGTGAGGAACGCGCTGATCGGGCTCGAGGGAGGGAGCATGCAGCGCTGGCTCAGATTGTCGGGGTTCATCGACTCGGTGAACCTGCAGATCGGTCGCGGCATCTCCTGGCTCACCTTCGCGATGGTGCTGATCGGCGCCTACAACGCGCTGGCGCGTTATGCGGGACGCTCATTGGGCTTGAGTCTGGCCTCGAACGCCTACATCGAATTGCAGTGGTATATGTTCAGCGCTGTCTTCCTGCTGGGGGCCGCTGCGACGCTCGCGCGTGACGGCCACGTGCGCGTGGACGTTCTCTTCGGGCGTATGAGTGCGCGCGCACGCGCGTGGATTGACCTGGTCGGTAGCGTCGTGCTCCTGCTCCCGTTCTGTCTGATGTCTCTGCTGGCGACGTGGCCCGCGGTGCGCAACTCGTGGCAGATCGGCGAGGTTTCACCCGACCCCGGCGGCCTGCCCCGCTATCCGATCAAGACACTCATCCTGGTCGCGTTCGGACTCCTCATCGCGCAGGGCATCTCTCATGTAATCCGAAAGATCGCCTACCTGCGCGGTATCGACGCAGCGCGAGACAAATCGTGAGCGGCGACTGGCTCGGTCCGTTGATGTTCGTGGTCGCCTTTGGGCTGATCTTCAGCGGCTATCCCGTGGCGTTTTCTCTGGGAGGAACCTCGCTGATTTTCGCACTGATCGGTGTGCAGGCGGGTTACTTCGACTGGAATCTGCTCTACGCCCTGCCCGAGCGGATCTTCGGGATCATGTCGAACTACATCCTGCTCGCGGTTCCCTTCTTCATCTTCATGGGAACGATGCTCGAGAAGTCAAAGCTCGCCGAAGACCTCCTACAGACGATCGGAATGCTCTTCGGACCGCTGCGCGGCGGCCTGGCCCTGGCCGTGGTCATGGTCGGTGCGCTGCTCGCGGCGGCGACCGGCGTGGTCGGTGCTTCGGTCGTGGCCATGGGTTTGATCTCCTTGCCCGTAATGTTGCGCTACGGCTACTCGCCGTCTCTGGCTGCGGGCGTGATCACCGCCTCGGGTACGCTCGGCCAGATCATTCCGCCCTCCGTCGTCCTCGTAGTGCTCGCAGACCAGCTCGGAGTGTCGGTCGGCGATCTCTTCGTCGGTGCACTGGTACCCGGATTGATGCTCGCAACAATGTACGCGCTGTACGTCGTGGGCATCGCGATGCTGAGACCCGAAAGCGCTCCCGCCCTGCCCGCCGAGGAACGCGACATCTCGAATCGCGAATTAGGTCAGCGGGTCGTACGCGCGATGATCCCGCCGCTCGTGCTGATCCTGCTGGTACTCGGAAGCATCTTCACCGGTGTGGCGACGCCGACCGAGGCCGGGGCACTGGGCGCGATCGGTGCCATGGGCCTGGCCGCCGCAAATGGACGGCTCAGCGTGAAGTCGCTGCGCGAAACCGCTGACGAGACCACGCGCCTGACGACAATGGTCGTCTTTCTTCTGATCGGTTCGACGGCCTTTGCACTGATCTTCCGCGGACTCTACGGAGATATCTGGATCGAGGATCTGCTCACCAATTTGCCCGGGGGAAAGATCGGTCTGCTGATCGTCGCCAATCTGGCGATCTTCGTGCTCGGGTTCTTCCTCGATTTCTTCGAGATCGCGTTCATCCTGCTACCGCTGCTGATCCCGGCCGCTCGCGTCCTGAACATCGACCTGGTGTGGTTCGGAGTGATGGTCGGCATGAACCTGCAGACCTCGTTCCTCACACCACCCTTCGGCTTTGCTCTGTTCTACCTGCGCGGCGTTGCGCCGCCGGAAGTTTCTACGACGAGCATCTACAAGGGAGTGATCCCCTTCATCGTGATCCAGTTGATCGGGCTCGGGCTGATCGTGATCTTTCCCGAACTCGTCACGTGGGCACTCGAGTAGATCGGTCGAACGACTACTTGCCTTTGAAGTTGAACGCCGCATACGAGAGCTCGGCCTTCCCGAACCACTCGAAAGATTCCTCTCGGAATTTCTTCCAGGCTTCGTAGACCTTGCGGTATCCGGGGTCAGCGCTCGCATTTTCTTCGAGCAGGCTCAGCGATTCGCGCCGCGCGGCGCTCATCACGTCGTCGCCAAATTCCCTGAACTGTGTGCCGTACTGGATCAATCGCTTCATGGCCGGCGGATTCTTCGCGTCGTACTTCGCTTGCATCGTCATTCCAGACTCGCGTGTCGCGGCCTGGAAGATTCCCTTGAACTCGTCCGACAGCCCATCCCAGGCCGACTTGTTGACGAAATAGGTCAGAGACGGCCCCGGCTCCCACCAGCCCGGGTAGTAGTAGTACTTGGCCACCTTGTGGAAACCCAGCTTTTCATCGTCGTATGGACCGATCCACTCCGTCGCATCGATCGCACCGCGTTCGAGAGCGGGATAGATGTCGCCTCCGGCCAGAACCTGCACGGTAGCGCCGAGCCGACTCATCACCTCTCCACCCGGACCGGGGATGCGCATCTTCAAACCGTCGATTTCAGCGGCGGAATTGATTTCGCGATTGAACCAGCCGCCCATCTGCGCGCCTGTACTCCCGCCGTAGAACTGCACGATATTGAAGTCGGCAAACAGGGGGCGCAGCAACTCCTGACCACCCCCTTCCAGCAACCACGCGATCTGTTGCCGCGAGGAGAGACCGAACGGCACGGCCGTATCGAAGGCGAACGCATCGTTTTTGCCGGTGTAGTAGTAACTGGCGGAGTGGCCGACCTGTACCGTCCCCTGCTGCACGGCATCGAGGACCTGAAGTCCGGGCACCAGTTCACCGGCCGGGTACGAACGGATGCGGAAGCGGCCACCCGACATCGACTCGACCAGCGCACCCAGGTGTTCGGCGGTGCCGTAGATGGTGTCGAGTCCGCGCGGAAAGCTGGACACGAGGCGCCAGGTCACCCGCTTCTGGGTGTGCACGGCTGGACCAGCTGAGCCGCCTTCTTCTCCTGCACACGCCGCGGCCATCCCTGCCCCGGCCAGACCGACAGCCGTCTTCTTCAGAAAGTCTCTGCGCTTCATCGATATCCCCCGGCTGAAGTAGCTCCGGAGCCTATCGCATATTCACGAGCAGGAGCCAAGGATCCCACAAGCCTCGAACACCCCGGGGTGTCGTCGTTCTGGATCTCTGAGCCTAGCCGGTGCGCGCGATCGCTTCGCTGCTGGGTTCGGTCGGTTGCTTCGCGGCCGGACCGCCGTCCTTTGGCTCCCGTCCCAGCAGGCGGCGCACTCGGGTGCGGATCCACTCACTCAGATCATCGAGCACGATATAGAACACAGGCACCATGAGGAGAGTGAGAATCGTGGACGAGAACATTCCAGCTCCCGTCGCAACAGCCATGGGTGCGCGCGTCTCGGATCCGGGCCCCACTCCGATCGCCGCGGGCAGCACGCCAAAGATCATGGAGAACGCGGTCATCAACACGGGTCGCATGCGCACAGGCGCTGCAGTTCGCATGGCCTCGACCTTGTCCATGCCTTCTTCGCGCAGTTGATTGGCAAAGTCGACCAGCAGGATCGAGTTCTTGGTGACCAGTCCGAACAGCAGGATGATGCCGATCAGGCTGAACAGATTGATCGACATTCCGGCGGCCAGCAGTCCACCGAGCGCGCCGAACATCGCCAGGGGTAGCGCGAGCATGACGGTCAGTGGATGCAAGAGGCTTTCGAACTGGGCGGCCAGCACCATGTAGATGATCAGGATCGCGAGCCCTATCGCCAGCATGAACTGTGAAATGCTCTCCTGGAAGGCTTCGGCGCTTCCCGAGAAGTCGATCTCAACCTGTTCCGGCAGGATCTCTCGGGCGATGGCCGTGACCTCTTCGATGGCTTCGCTGACCGGGATGCCTTCGAGACTCGAAGAGATCGACACGCTACGACGGCGATTGTGTCGGGTGATCGTCGAAGGCGCTGCACCGGTCTCTACCGACACCAGATTGCGCAGTTCAACTACCTTGCCCTCGCGGTTGCGCACATAGAGCTGGCCGATCGACTCGGGATCGTTGCGAGTCCCTTCTTCGAGTCGCATGCGAATGTCGTAGCGATGACCGGCTTCCTTGAATTTCCCGATGTCGATACCGCCGATGCTGGCCTGAACCACCGTCGCAATCGAGCGTGCATCCACGCCCATCGCGGCCGCCTTCTCACGGTCTGGCGTGACGCGAATCTCCGGAAGCCCCATGCGCAGGCTCTTGTGCAGCCCAACGAAGCCCGGACGCTCTTCGAGCCGGTGAACCACGCGATCGGTGAGCTCGTCGAGCTCGTCGATCTCTAGATTGGCGAGAATACTGAACTCGAACTCACCACCACCCGCGCTGAACATCGACGAGGGGTCGAACACCCGCGAATTCAGTCCGGGAATATTCTTCAACGCGTCGCGCGCAGCCTCCATGATTTCCATCGAAGTACGCTCACGCTCCGCTCGCGGCTTGAGAATCGCGACGAATACCGCATTCGTCACATCGCCGGGACCGTCGGGACCGCTGACGCCGATACCCGCGAACAGCCCGTTGACCTCGGGCTGTTGCAGCATCCACTTCTCTGCCAGTTTGACGCGTTCCATGGTGCCGTCCAGGGAAGTCCCGGGGGGCGTATCCATCATCACGAACAGACGTCCTTCATCGCTTGGCGGAAAGAACTCGACGTCGAGCTTGTAGCCCATACCACAGGTCATCAAGAATGAAGCTAGCCCGATCGCCAGTACCGACCCGCGATGCGCGAGCGACCAGTGGAGAATCTTTGTGTAGCGCCGCTCGAGCCAAAGAAATCCGACTTCCAGGCGATGATAGAAGCTACCGTGCGCCCTCTCCTCGGGAGGCGCCATGCGCGCCGCCAGCATCGGAGTGAGCGTCAAGGCAACGAAGAGCGAAACCATGACTGCGGCCGCCACGGTGAGTCCGAACTCACCCAGGAAACTGCCGACAATGCCGTCGACGAACACGACCGGCAGGAACACCACCGCAATCGATAGCGTCGCGGCCGTCGCGGCGAAGGCGATCTGACGTGCACCCTTCGACGCCGCCTCCTTCGGGGCTTCACCGGCCTCGCGGTGTCGTTCGATGTTCTCGAGAACCACGATCGCGTCATCGATCACGACGCCCACGGCCAGCGTCAGGCCCAGGAGCGTCATCGTGTTCAGCGTGAACCCGAACAGCCACAGAAATCCGAAGGTCGTGATCAGCGACAGCGGAATTGCTGCACTCACAATCAATGTAGGCCGCATGCGGCGCAGAAAGAGCAGAACCGTGAGGATTGCAAGCAAGCTACCGACCTGCAGCGCGAACAGGGTCTCGTTGACCGCTTCCAGAATGGATAGCGAGAAGTCGATCACCGAGTCGCGGTTCGCAAAGGTGATTCCCGAAGGCAGGTACTCGCGCAGGTCGTCGATACGATCGTGCGTCGCCTGGGCGATCTGCACGGTGTTCGCGCGCGGTTGCTTGAGGATGCCGATTCCCGCACCCGCTCCGCCGTTGAAGCGTGCCACGAAGCGCCGGTCTTCTGCACCGTCCTCGACCCGCGCCACGTCCTTCAGACGAACGGCGGCCCCGTCCACGCTCGCGATCACCATAGCGGCGAGAGCTTCGACGGTCTCGAATTCGGCGTCGGTCCGCAGCGTGTACTCGACCGATTGACTCTCGACGCGCCCCCCCGGAACCTCGACGTGTTCGCGACGCAAGGCCGTGACGACGTCCATGGCCGAGAGTCCGCGCGCGCGGAGCGCATCCCCATCCACCCAGATGCGAATCTCGCGATTCCGACGTCCAAATAGTTCAGTGGATGCAATTCCTTGCACTGTTTCGAGGTAGGGTTTGACCGTGTAGCGCAAGTACTCGGTGACCTCGGTCGCCGGACGCTCCGAGTTCACAGGCAGCCAGATGATGGGTTGATCGGCGAAGTTCACCTTCTCGATAACAGGCGGATCGAGAGCCGGAGGAAGTTGGAAGCGGGCGCGAGAGAGCTTGTCTCGTACGTCTTGTGTGGCCTGGTCGATGTCGCGTTCGAGTTCGAACTCGGCGACCACGCGACTCACTCCGTGGAACGTGGTCGATTTGAGTGTGCGCAGACCGTCTATGGTGTTGATGAACTCCTCGAGAACCTCAGTGACGTCTTCCTCCATCACTTCCGGCGTGGCGCCTTCGAGCGTTGCGGTGACCGTAACGACCGGGAACTCCATGTTCGGCAACTGGTCGACACCGAGCTGCAGATACCCCATCACGCCAAAGACGATGAGCGAGAGTGTCATCATCAGTGTCAGCACGGGACGGTTGATACAGATGTCGAGAAAACTCACGGAGTGGTCTCCAGAGCGGATTCAGGACCAGCGGCCACCGCCGGTGTTCCGTCGGGATTGCGAAGACTGATGGCGCTTCCATCGATCAGCACGTCGTGGCCGCGTCGGATCACGGAATCCCCCACAGCCAACCCGGCCATGATCTCGGCATGGCCTTCGCTCAGCTTGCCGAGTTCGACCACGATGCGTTCGACCCGATTGTCCTCAACGAGGCGAAACACAACCGGACCGTCGGCCCGTTGCAAGACCGCTTCTTCGGGAACGATGATTACGCCCTTTCGATCCGCGACGCCCAGATCTGCACGAGCGAACAGACCGGGTTTCAGCTTGCCTTCCTTGTTCTCGACCACCGCCTTGACACGTAGAGTGCGGGTGCGCGAATCGATGGTCGGCGATACGACCGTCACCGTCGCTCGAAAGGCCTGGTCGGGATACGGCGCCACAAAGACGTCGAGCGTCTGTCCGATGCTCGCGCGACTCGAATCTCGTTCCGGCAGGAAAAACTCGACCTCGATCGGGTCCATAGCGACCAGTTCGAAGAGCTTCTGGCCGGGTTGAACGAACTCACCCACGCTCAGATAGCGCCTTCCGATCTGACCAGAGAAACGCGCCGTCACCTTCGAGTCGCGCAACGCGCGTTCGGCCACGCCTAGATTCGCCTGAGCCGCCTGCACGCGTGAGCGACTGGTCTGAACGGCTGTCTCGGCCTCGTCGAGTTGAGCCTTGGACGCCACAGCGCGTTGTGCGAGCGCGCGCTGGCGCTTCACATCGCGTTCGTGCTCGCCGAGACTCGCCCGCGCTTCCGAAAGACCGGCCCGCGCACGGGCCAGTTCGAGCTCGAATCTCTCGGGGTCGATTTCGAGCACGACCTCGCCCGCTTCCACCGTCGCGCCCTCGTCGCGCAGGACGGCGGTGATCTCTCCTTGAACCTGCGCAGCGACCTCGGCTCGACTGGGCGCGACCAACTGTCCGGTCGCCGCGATGCGCTCGCTCACATCGACGGCCTGCACCTCAGCAATCACGACCGGTCTGGTTACTTCGAGCGCATCTTCGGGCTCTCCATCGCAGGCGCTGAGTCCCGCGCCTACACAACAGAGAGCCAGCGCCCACCGCTTCAGGTTTGTCGTCCCGTTCCACATTCGAATCCGCATCATCATTCCGCTCCGCTTTCCTTCTCGAACAATCCGCGTTCGAGTGAGTCGAGTGCTCGCTCGGTAAGGTCTTCTGTCCATTCGTAGTCCGGTCGGCTGATTCGCAGCAGGATCAGTCCGTGAAGCATCGCCCAGGTGATCTGGAAAGCGGTTTCGGCATCGGTTCCGCGCAGGCGCTTGACACGCTCGAGATCTTTCAAGGCTTCGGCGACCAACTCACGCCCGCGCTCCGCAGAAGAAGGCACACTCACATCGACCCGCCGAGGCACAGAGAACAGGCGGTAATGCGCTGGATGCTCGACGCCAAAGCGGATGAAGGCCCGGGCGAGTTCGCGCAGATACTCTGCCGGATCGAGCCTGCGCGGTACGCGCAACAACTCATCGTGCAGGTCCTGAAAACGCCGTTCCAGACACGCATCGATCAAGCCCGCTTTGTCGCCGAAGTGGTGATAGATGGTCGGTGCCTGATAGCCACAGCGATTCGTCACGAGTCGGATCGACAATCGATCGGGTCCGACTTCCAAAAGCAACGACTCGGTCGCGTCCAAAATCACCCTTCGGGTGGATTCAACGCGCCGGCGCGGCGACCTCCTGGAGGGTTGGGAGACCATTCAAAGCGCCCTATAACAGCGTTATAACACAGCTCCGCCCCCAACGGGGATCGAGGCATTCCTCCCGGTCGCCCAGCCGAAGGGCTAAGTGCCCGCTACGAAAGGGTTCCTCCGTCGACACGAATCTCTGCCCCGTTGATGTGAGCGCCGTCGTCGGAGGCCAGCATCGCGATCACACCGGCGATCGACTCGGGCCCCCGGGGCTTGTCGAGGGGCACGACCCGGGACAGAAGCGAAGTATCGATCCCCTCTGGCAGCACGCCTCGCGTGGTCATGCTGGTGACGATCGAACCGGGACAGACCGCGTTCGCGCGCAGCCCCTGCTTGGCGTACTCCACCGCAAAAGTGCGGGTCAGGGCGAGTACTCCCCCCTTCGACGCTCCGTAGGCCGCCCCCCAGGGCATGCCCGCCAGGGCGGAAGTCGACGAGGTATTGACGATGACGCCTTTGGACTCCAGCAGGTGCGGCAACGCGGCCTGACTCATCAGCAAGGTTCCCGTCAGATTCACGGCCAGGATCTTGTTCCACACCTCCAGTGACAGCTCATGGGTGTGGTCGAGCTTCAAGATTCCCGCGATATTGCACAACGCGTCCAGTTTCCCGTAACGCTCGACGCAAGCGGAAAGCGTTGCGGCCACCGCTTCGGGATCGCTCACGTCACAGAGGTGCGAATCGGCGATCCCCCCGGCACCGGTGATCTGCTCGACGGTCGCCTCGAGTTCTTCGCTCTGCACATCGACGCAGAACAGCGACGCTCCCTCACTCGCCAGGCGTTCGGCAGTCGCTCGACCAATTCCCGACGCCGCACCACTCACCAGCGCAACGCGCTCTTCAAAGCGTCGCATCAGCGGTCCGTCATCTGCACGAGTTCTCGACTCTCGAACTCACCGCCCGCCTTGCGCCAGGCCGAAATCGTGCGCCCCGCATCGCGGGCGGGATTGTAGACGTCTTCCTCGGATTTCCAGAGCCCGTTTCCACCGTAGACCAGGCGGGTCCAACTGGGAAATTGAAACGGCTCGCCATCTGGATCTCCCGGATGTTCGAGCCGGTTCTGGCACTGGAACACGACCGCGTCGTGCTCGTCGTCGAACGCCACCCAGTCCTGGGGAAAACTCATATGGGGAAAGGGAGCCATGACCTTGGTGATCCAGTCTTCGATCTCCTGACGACCGTGCATCTCGCCGTAGGCATGCTCGGTGTAGTGAGCGTCCTCGGTGAAAACGGCCGCCCAGATACGCCAGTCTCCGCTCGTTGAAGCCTGGATGCGCGCCCGATTGTAGTTTTCGAACGCGGCTTCGATCTCTTCCCGCGGGAAACCGCCCATCCTCTGTTCCTCCTGTCAGTTGTGGTCCGAAGAATGTGCCCGGCGCCGAAAAACCCTGAATGGGATTTTCCGGCAACATCGCGGGGCGCATTTCAGACATCTCGCGTGTGCTCCTGGGCCTCGGCCAGGCCAAACCCATTCTTCGGAACACCGCGATCTTATCGACGCGGGGTTGGGGTTTTCAAGTTGCGCGGACTTCACACTTCTTTACGAAACCGACATGCGAGCGAGATCCCCTGGAGTTAGGATGCTGAGGTGTCGGAAAGCATCCTCATGATCGAGGACGACGAGAATCTCTCGGAGATGGTCGGTGAGTACCTGGGCTCGCGCGGCTTCGCGCTATCGGCCCAGCCGAACGCGATGGGCGGACTCGAGCTCCTGCGCAGCGAGAGCTTCGACGTGTTGATCCTCGACGTGATGCTGCCCGATCTCGACGGCTTCGAGGTCTGTCGACGAGTGCGGGCAGAATCGGATATTCCGATTTTGATGCTGACTGCGCGCGGTGATGAGACGGATCGCATCGTCGGCCTGGAAATCGGCGCGGACGACTACCTGCCCAAGCCGTTCAATCCGCGCGAACTGCTCGCCCGTCTGCGCGCGATTCTGCGCCGTCACAAATCGGGACCTGAGCGCGGCGCAGTATTGCGTTTTGGCCGGCTCGAGATCGACCGCAACGCAAGGGTCGTTCGCGTGGGTGGCGAAGAGCGTTCACTCACGAGCCATCAATTCGAACTTCTTTGCGCACTCGCTGAGCGAGCGGGACGGGTCATGTCGAGAGATGCGATCATGAACGCGCTTCGCGGTCACGCACTCGACGCCTTCGACCGCAGCATCGACGTGCATATCTCGCGTATCCGAGCCGCGATCGAAGACGATCCGAAGAATCCGCGTCGCGTCATCACAGTGCGCGGCGCGGGCTATGTTTTCGCCCGCAACGCGGATGATGAAACAGACCGACGATGAACCGGCTGTATCTACAGATATACCTGACGCTAGTCGGCATTATCGTGCTCTTCGCCGTGCTCGCTTCGCTCGCCTGGTTGTTGATCGGACCGTCTGATGAAGATCGCGCGAGCATCGAGGGAATCGGCGCGATCGTCGCCGAATCACTGCCCGCAGCGGGCCGCCCCGTCGAGGAACTGCGCTCCGCCTTGGCGAGACTGTCCGAGCAACTGCGGGCGGATCTGGCCGTGCGCTCAGCAGACGGTGAACTCGTCGTGCAGATCGGCCGGCCCCTGCCTGAACCGACACCCGAGCAGTTGAAGAGCGGCTGGTTCCAGGGTCGCAGACACGGTGGTCCGGTGATCGTCGTTCGCCTTCCCGATGACCGTTGGATGATCGGCCGCCCGCGCCGGAACGAACACGGTATCCAATGGCTGGTTGCGCTCGCCGGCCTTGGCGTGGTGAGCGCAATCGGAGCCTATCCCCTGGTACGCCGACTGACTCGCCGCGTGGAGCGACTGCGCGCTCGCGTGGAGCAACTGGGTGCGGGCGACCTGAGCGCACGCGTGCAGATCGAAGGCCGCGACGAAATCGCCGCGCTGGCACGAAGCTTCAATCGCGCCGCCGATCGCATCGAAGCCCTGGTCGACGGCCAGCGCACGCTTCTGGCCAGCGCATCGCATGAACTGCGCTCTCCTCTGGCTCGCATTCGCGTGGCGACGGAGTTGCTTCACAGCGGCCAGAGACCCGAACTGCTGGAGCGAATCGAAAAGGACATCGGCGAACTCGATGTATTGATCGGAGAACTCCTGCTCGCGAGTCGGCTCGATGCTCTCGACCAGCTCGAGCGGGTCGAAGAAGTGGATCTACTGGCATTGGTGGCGGAGGAGTCCTCACGTGCGGGCGCCTCGCTCGAGGGCGAGCCGGTCAGGATCCTCGGAGACTCGCGCATGTTGCGCCATCTGGTGCGAAATCTGGTCGAGAATGCCCAACGCTACGGCGCGGGCACACCGATCGAGGTCACACTGGAGGCGCACGACGGCGAAGCCCGGCTTCGAGTCCTCGACCGCGGCCCTGGAGTGCCCGAAAACGAGCGCGAGCGCATCTTCGGAGCCTTCTATCGACCCGCCGGAATGCGCGAGAGCATCGATGGAAGCGTCGGGCTCGGCCTCTCGCTCGTGCGGCAGATCGCCGGTCACCACGAAGGCCACGCGCGCTGCATCGCCCGGGAAGGAGGAGGAACCTGTTTCGAGGTCGTCCTTCCGGGCGCGCGGAGCGAAATCCGGGAGAACCGGGATTCCCGAGAGCCCTCGCTCTGACGCGGAGACGGGAATATCTCCAGCTGTCCCCGGCCTGCTTTCAGTTTTTCGCAAGAAGGACCGTGAAGCACATAGGGAGGGTGCAGTTTGCCGACTTCAAACAACAGCGATCTTTTCAAGGTACAGCCGCGCCGAAAGACGCTGAATCTCATCCTTCAGCCAATGGTTCAGCTGAAGCTTCCGGTCTACCTGCTCGTTCTCACGTTCGCGTTTGCCGGAACGTTCTGGGCCCATAGCTACATCACCTATGAGCGTCTGTTCGAGATCACTCTGGAGCACACCGATCAGCCAGAGTACTTCGAGCGCGTGATCAGCGCCCAGACCGAGAACTTCAAGGTCGTGTCCGCGACCCTGGCCATCGCCTACGTACTGCTCATGCTCGGAATATCTGTCCTCGTCACGCACCGCCTGGTCGGTCCCACGGTCGCTTTCCGACGCCACATCGAAAGCCTGAAGAATCAAGATTACAGCGCGCGAATCATCCTGCGCCGCGCCGATGCTTTTGCGGAAGTCGCCCGAGAACTCAACGAGCTCGCCGAGGTCATGGAGGCGAATCAGAAAGGCGGACCCGACCCGGTTTGATTGGGTCGTGAAGTCCGTTTCGATCCGCCGGGTTTTACGCGGTTCTGCGTAGTCGGCAATCCTGAAGCCCCAGTAGTGCTTGGCTCTGCCTCTGCGTTCTGGCAGCATCGAATCATCCATGAGATCGATCTGCGCCACCCGAAGTCGTCCCGTCCTACTGGCCCTTCGCCTACTCGCCGCCATCGTGGCGCTGCTTGGTGGAGCGAAGGCCGTCGCGCAGGATGGGTTGAAGTACGAAATCTCGCGCATTCCCTATCCCCTAGAGAGTTCGCTCCTGTCGAATACGGGCCCCGAGACCGCGCGAATCTTCCTCCACGAGATCCGTCTCGAAGACGCCGAATGGACGCGCCTGGAGCTGGGAGATCTACAGCTCGGACCCGGTGATTCGATCCGCATTTCGTCTCGAGTCGATGGCGAAGAGCAGATCGTCGACGATCGGGAGCCGATTTACAACGGCCTTCTGTGGAGTTCGGTCTTCCGCGGTGGCGAAATCGATATCGAGCTTCACGTTTCGCCGGCAAGCGAAGGCGCTTCGTTCTCGATTCGCGCACTCGAGATCGCCCGGCTCGCGTACACACCTCGCGAACCGGCGAGCAGCAGCTCCGGCCTGATCCCGCGTACGATCTGCAATAACGATGACCGCATTCCCGTCGCCGGTCCGAGTTGCACGGTTCGCATCGTGTCGTCGGACCCCAACTCCAACTGGTTCACCGGCTTCATGGTGAACGGGCACTGGATGCTGACCACCGCGCATACCGTGAACGTCTCTGGGCTGCCACTTCCGTGGACCGTCGAACGCAATGTCCCCGCATCGGATCCCAATGGAACGATCGTGGCCGCCGCGGCCGACGATCAGTGGCAGGTTGAACTCGCGGACCTGTCCAGTGCGACCGGAGGACTCGCGTTTTCCCTACAGCAGGGGCACGACTGGGCTCTGATCGAGATTCCGGCCGATCCGAACAGACCTCTGGGTCCGGGTGAAGGCTGTAGCCCCGTCTTCTATTGCGGACACGACACCACCAGCGCAGGCGGGCTCTTGACGATCGAAGGTTACGGCATCGACACCGAAGGCACGCGCAATGGCGTCCTTCAGAGCGACACCGGCCCCGCGGTCGCGAGTAGCAGTGGCCTGTTCGCGGTGCGTTACCAGACCGATACCGAGCAGTCGAATAGCGGCTCGCCGATCTATGACTCCCTGGGGAGAATCATCGGCATCCACGGTCTATCGGGCTGTGAAAATGGCGGCACGGAGGGAGACAACGAGGGAAGCTTGATCTCCAATCCGGTTCTTCTGGACGCGGTGAAACAGAAAACAGGCATCTCATTATGCGCAGACGGCGATAGCGATGGCCTGGCGGACGACTTCGAAACCATCTTCGGCAGCGATCCGTTTCTGGCCGACAGCGACGCAGACGGAGATGGAGATCTGGTCGAGTACGTAGCCCAGTCCGACCCGTTCGACCCCAATTCGGACGTTTCACCGGTGGTGAGGGAAACGCCGGGTGCGGTGGAATTGAGCTGGGATGCAGTCGCGGGCCTCGACTACGAGGTGAGTTTTGCCGACGGGCTCGCGCAGGCCAATCCCGGCACTCAGACCGCTGTGCTACCGACACAGTCGGCCTTTGCGAGCGTTGCGGGTATCGCGCCCACGACCACTCTGCTCGACGATGGCAACGCGACGGGCAGCTCTCCCGCGGGCATCACCTCCCGACTCTACACGCTACGCGTCACGACGGCGGTGGCCGGCATTTCCGTGCGCGCGGGAACCCGGGCCGCCATCACGGTCCAGGGCACACCTGCGGGGTTTCAGCGAGTCGACCTGCCTGCGGCGGCTTATCAGATCCTGGGCATGCCCTTCGTTCCTGAGGATCCGTCCGTACACAACGTACTCGGACCGCAACTCGATGGCGGCCTCGATGAGTTCAACGCCGACCGCATCTTCGCCTTCGATCCCGCAACTCAGCTCTACGAGACGGCGTTCCTATTCGATGGCAGCGGCGACCCCAATTTCGACCAACGTTTTTTTCCATCGGCGGCGAGTCGGATTTGACGATCGGCTGTGGCGAGGCGTTGTTCGTGCACAACCGCGGCGCGGCCCAGTCGCTCTTCCTGGCCGGGCGCATCGGCTTCGCACCCTCGCGCACGCAGACCCTGGCCCAGAGCTACTCGATGTTCGCGCCCTGCTACAGCGTCGAAGGCGTGGCGCTCAACGACACCCTATTGGGAACTCAGGGGTCCATCGGCGGTCTGTCTCCGCTGGACTCGGATCGTATCCTGCGCTTCGATCCGATCCAGCAACTGTTCTTCGGACAGTTCTTCTTCGACTCCGGGGAGAACCCGGGCTTCGATGAGATGTGGTTCCCAGAAACCGGTGCGCCTGGCGAGAACTTCGAACTCGAAGCCGGAGAAGGCTTCTTCTACCGTCACCAGGGCGCGTCGGACCTGGACTGGAACCAGACTCGGCCCTACGAGCTGCCGCAGATGGTTCCCTGAGGGATCTGGAACGAGGCTGGCGGAGCCTAGTTGCGATGCCGTGCGGCGGCCAGGCCCGCGAGGGCGGCCAGGAGAAGCACGCCGGTCGCCGGTTCCGGCGTAGTCGTCGTGGCGAAGCCGTTGAAAACGAAATCGACGGGCAGCGGCGTCAAGTCACCGTCGAGCGGCAAGATCGAATTGTCGACCGTGTACGAGCTTGGCGAAACGCCATAGGCTGTCGCGATCGCGGGATCACTGGCATTGAAGGCAAACACGAAGAATGACAGGCCGTCCGCGAAGTTCGGGGATTCAAAGCTGCCCAGATTGACCTCGAACAGGAAGCGACCATCGGTGTCGGTCGGGGGACTGATGCCATCGCCGATGGCGAGGGACCGCACGATGCCGGCGGGGGCCACACTGAAACCGCTCCCTGGGTTCATCGTGATGATCGAGTTCACGTCGAGCGGCCCACTATTTCCGTAGATGTACGCAGCGTTACCGGCGGGTAGCTCGACGCCTCCGTCGTCCAGGATGCGATCCAGGGAACTGCCCCCGAAAAACCGCAACGTGAGAGTTCCAGCCAGCGCCTCGGGCGCGCTTAGCGAAAGCGAAACGAGAGCGGCCAGCGCCCATCCTGCACAGCGAATCTTCATGGCTTTTCCACAGCTCTGGCACCCACTTCGGGGGCCGTCGAGCGATCTTCAATCAGAGCAATTCGTTACAAAATCAGCATCTTACAACGTTCTGAAGGGATACTACCACACCTGGCCGGCAGATCTCAATCCCCGTGGGCCATCGAGATTCTCAGATTGCACTCCCGGAGCGGACTAGCCATTACTCTCATTGCACCCAGTGAACGGACTAGCCATTACTCTCATTGCACTCCGGGAGCGGGCTAGCCAATACTCTCTGTGGAAGCGGAGGAGGAACGCGTGTCGTACATCGCACCGAAGGATTATTCCCAGGATCCCGAACTCTTTGCGCGAGTCGTGAAGGTGATGCAGGGTGACCTGGACCTGGGCTGGATGAAAAACACCGGCGAGAGCGCCGGTTTCGCGGCCAGCCAGCCCAGTCGGGGGCTCACCCTCGACGACATCAACCAGGGCGGTTATTCGCCCGATCAAATCCCCGAGATCATCCGCCACAACTTCTCGATGGCCCCACGCGGTGCAATGCTGCCGGAAGGCCTGCCGTCGCTGGGCTACCGACTCAATCGCAAGAGCGATGTCTGGTCGGATCTTTCCGGGCGACTCTTCGAAGAGGGCAAGTCGCGACACTGGGCGCCCGCGAAAGACGTCCCTTGGACCGCGCTGAACGACCACGGACATTCGGACGAGGCCGAAGGCGCCCTGCGCCAGCTCGCAACCTCGTTGGTTTCGATCGGTCTCGTCTGCAACGACACGGTCGCCTACTGGGAGTGGCGCACGAATCAGGAATTCCACGAGATCAAATACCTGATGTGCGTACAGATGTTCGACGCGTGTCGCATCGCCGAGGGATTCCGCAAGCGGGCATTGTTTGGCGAGACCGGTCAGCTCGGGGTCGACTCACTCGGCCTGGGAGAGGTGCTGAAGTCCGTATTCGAAAGTGACACCTACCCAGAGACCTCGCTCGGCATGAACGTGACGCTGATGTCGTTCGTTCAGGCGCTGGGTCGGCATTGGGAGTGGGCGGCCACGAACGCCGCCGACGCCTTCCTGGGTACCCGCCTGACGCAGGACGCCACGCGTTTCGTGGCCTACGGCGTCGACCACATCCGGATGAGCCTGCAAGCGCGTCCGAGCGAGACCGATCACCTGAACGAACACCTCGACCTGCTCGAGAACACCCTGGTGGGTGCGCTCGGTGCACCCGAGGTAATCGAACCGCTGATCGTGCTCTCGGGCGGGTTGGATCCGGTCGCGCGACTCTACGAACGCACGACCGACGAGTACCTCTTGCGCTGCGAAAAGATCGGCCTGGGTGATCGACGCGAGCGCTCCCCCCTCAGCCACTTCCTCGAACTCCTTCAAGGTTAGGAACGCATCATGAGTTACTACGGCTCGACCGAGTTTCGCTACAACGACGACTTCGCGCTGCGCATGCGCGATATCCGCAAGGGAAACCTGGACCTCGGCTGGATGAAGGCGGGCACGGAGCAGATCCAGGCCAATGCGGAAAACGGGAAACGGGGCTTCACCTATCTGGACATCAATCAGGGCAGCTATGGCTATGACGATCTGCCCGAACTGCCGCGCGGAGCGCGGGGACCGGCGCCCAGAGGTGCAGCCTACGACGTGGATCGACAGGCGGATCTCGAGCCCGAACTGAACCGGAAGAGCGACGTCTGGGCATACAAGGTCGCTTCCTTCACAGAGGAAGCGATGAGCCGGCAATGGGATGCCAGCACCGACGTACCGTGGGGCGATCTGGAAAAGTACGAGCGCTCGAACGAGGTCGAGATCGCCTTTGCCCAGCTCTGCACCTTCTTCACCGAAGTCGAAATGATCGCAACCGACCTGCCCGCAAAATGGGTCTGGCGCATGAACGACCAGTTCCAGGAAGTGAAGCACTTCATCGCCACCCAGGCGATGGACGAAGCGCGTCATGCCGAGGTATTCCGCAAGCGAGCGCTGGCGGGCGGCGTCGGCCTGATGCACGCGCTACCTCAGGCCGAGCACTCGCTGAAGGCGATTCTCGACTGCGACAACTACTCCGATGCCAGCGCGTTCATGCACCTGCTTGCCGAGGGCAACATCCTGACGATGTTCCGCTTCAGCGAGTACATCTCGCCCACACCGGTCGACAAGCGAATGTTCCAGCTCGTCATGCAGGACGAGGCGCGCCACGTATCCTACGGCCTGCAACATCTGCGCTGGGTCATCGACCACGCGCCAGAGCGCAAGGAGCAGATTCACCTGGGCCTCGATTCAGGCGAAGAGTTCAGCATCCAGCAGTTCGACTCGTCCCTCATGGAGGCGATGATCGTGCTGGCGGGCAAGGGCACGAAGCCCGAGCAGATCAAGAAGGGAATCGAAATCGTCGGCCACCTGCAGGTCAGCCAGGTTCAGGAGTACTTCAACCGACTGCGCCGCGCAGGCTTCGCCGAGCGGATCCCGCGCTCGAAGTTCCTACCGCTGCTCGGCGATATGGGCATCGACATCCCTGAGATCGCCGCATAGATTCGGACCCGGTGTCGGGCCTCTAGTTGTCTCCGACACCCCTACTCCCGACTGCGTAGTCCACCACGGCCAGCTGGTCCTCGACGAGGGAATCGGTTTCGCAGTTGCGCGCGAGCCAGCGGTCCCAGATGGCCCTGCGGCCGGCGACCAGCAGCGCTGCGACCAACGTCGAGTGCAGGTCATCGGATCCGACCCCAGCGTCCCGGGCCAGGGCTGTCGCCAGAAGCTCCTGGAGCTCTCGCTCTACGCCCGTGAGAGTGGCGACCAACAGGGGATCCTTGTCGACCCATTGGTCGTAGGCGCGTAGGTTTGAAACATACGTAACGGTCGTCGACTCAGACGGGTTCGAGGCTTCCTCAGCTTCCAGCTGCACATAGAGACGCCACGCAGACAGCGTGTCGACCGAGCGGTTCTCGTCTAAAAGAATGCGCTCGACCTCCTCGAGGGAGGCCGCCAACGGGGCCAGGGCCAGCTGGGCCTTCGAATCGAAGTAGCGCAGCAGGGTCTGCGTGGTGATGTCCACCTCAGCGGAGATGTCCTCGAGCGTGGTTCCGGTATAGCCCTGCCTCGCGAAGAGTCGCTGGGACGCCTCGATCAGGGCGGCCCGGGTCTTGGCCTTCTTGCGCTCCCGAAGTGAGGGAACCGCCTGGGCAGTGTTGTGGTCCATGGTCGAAATGTAGGTGGCTTTGCAATATTAGTCACATAGAATATATTAGAGACCAACATTTTTGTGGGAGACCTCCATGTCAGCCACCGATTCCCTCAGCCCGTCCGACCAAGAAGCCCTGCGTGAGAAATACCGGGCGGAAAGAGACAAGCGCTTTCGCTCCGACGGCGCAGACCAGTACATGGAACCGAGCGGCCGATTCGCCGGCCTGGCCGATGACCCCTGGGTCGGTGATGTCGATCGCGAGCCTGTGACCGACGAAGTCACTGTGGCGCTGATCGGTGGCGGTTTTTCCGGCCTTTGCACCGGAGCCCAGTTGCAGAAACTCGGCGTGACCGATGTCCGCATCATTGACGGCGCCGGCGACGTCGGCGGAGTCTGGTACTGGAACCGCTATCCAGGTGCAATGTGCGATACCGCGGCGATGGTCTACCTGCCCCTACTCGAAGAGACCGGGTATATGCCCAGCAAGAAGTACGTCTACGGCAAAGAGATCTTCGAACACGCTCAGCGCATTGCCAAGACGTTCGATCTCACCGACAAGGTGCTGACCTCGACCCAGGTGACCCGCCTCGAGTGGGACGACGTGTCCTCACGCTGGGAGATCGAGACTGACCGCGGTGACCGCTTCCGGGCGCGTTTCGTCGCCATGGGTACGGGGCCGATGACTCGCCCGAAGTTGCCGGGCATCGCCGGGATCGAGTCGTTCGAGGGTCACACCTTCCACACTGCGCGCTGGGACTACGACTACACCGGTGGCGACTGGGGCGGCGCTCCGATGGAGAGATTGGCCGACAAGCGGGTGGGAATCATCGGCACCGGCGCCACCGCGGTCCAATGCATCCCCGGACTCGCGCGCGACGCCGGGGAGTTGTTCGTGTTACAGCGCACGCCCTCGTCCATCGATGTGCGCAACAACCATCCGATCGATCCTGAAGAGTTCGCCCAGCTCGAGCCGGGATGGCAAAGCGAGTGGCTGATGAACTTCGCCACCCTGCAGATGGGCGGATTCACCGACGAGGATCTCGTGAAGGACGGTTGGACCGACATCGCCAAACGCATTCGCGACC
>JAAELY010000237.1 GCA_024226335.1 bacterium | reverse complement strand
TACGCTCACAGTTTGTCGGCGACCCAGAGATGGAAGAACTCATGGTCGCGAAGGCGCTCCAATATTGGGACAGGACCGTGGGCCGGGCCGCTCTCTCAGTGGAGCAACAGGTCGCTGCGGTCGAGGAGCAGAAGCGAATTCGCGACCCACAGCGAGGTGGGCAGGGGGCAGTCGCAGGTCCGCCGACTGAGTTCGTCAGTGGGCTCGGCGAAGACCTAGAGTCCCTGTTCCAGCGCTTGCCGCAACTTAGGTAATGGCACTCCTAGATCAGTTGCGAACCATCCGCTCGGCTCGCACGGCGGGTGCGGGGGCTACGGGTGCGCTCGGGAAGTTGGCGCAGATCAGGGCCCAGCGGAAGCGCTCGCGTCTCGCCACCCTCCCCGAACTCCAGCAAGAGTCAGAAGAACTCGAAGCGCTCCAGCAGGCCACCGGGGCGAACGAGATCGCGCAGGACCAGCCGGGGTTCTTCGCCCGCACGCTCGACGTGCTGCAGGGCTTCAACTTCGCCACGGCGGGCTTCGCCGACGAGATCGCGCAGGGCAAGGGGCTCGGGGCTGCGACGGCTCGCGCCACACGAGAGCTGTTGTCTTCCGCCCGATCGCTCCCGCTGCTCTCGTCCATCATCCCCGACGTCGAGGCGCAGAAAGAGACCTTCGGGCAGGTGCTCGAGAGCGCCGGGGTTGGCACCGTCACGCTCGGCGACGCCCTGCCGGCGCTCGAAGGCACATGGTTCGGCAGTTTCGTCAACACCCGCGGCACCCTCGGGCTCGCCCTCGACATCGCAACGGACCCGCTGAGTTACTTCCATTTTGGCCTTGGTGGTGCGATACGTAAAACATTCACTGGGCTTGGAACTAAGCTACTAACCAAGCGTGGTCAAAAGTTGGTCAGCGGCGAACTCTCCACAATCCGAAAGTCGTTGGATGACCCCAGAAAGGCCCAGGAAATCCTACTAGGCGCTGGAGAGGACGTGATCGGTCGCCAATCCAGGCAGGCCGGACTGGACAGGGCATACGGGATCGGCCGTCTGGAGGCCGCTGACGAGGCCACGGAAGGCGTACTCCAGCGTCTTGCCTTCGATCAGGCCATCGAGAAGCACGGGGCGGATGCGATTCTGGACCAGGGCGGTATCAAATGGTGGGGCCGCCCCGTGGTCAAAGGGAAGACCCTGCGGGCAATCACATCGAAGTTCGGCGAGCCTGCGACCAAGGCGCTCCAGAGATTCTCCTGGGGCGATCGCGTTATCACCGGGGCTGAGAAGACTTACCAGGGGATGCGGAAGGTCATCACCGGGATCTTCCACCCGTTCGAGCGCTTGGCCGATCTCCCTGAGTCCACGCGAGAGTTCGTGATCGCTGCGGCTCGCCGTATGCGCAAGGGCGAAGCGCTGCTCGCCGGCCGGTACACGGCTCGGGTCATGGACTCTGACTGGTTCAAGTTCTTTCAGGACAACCCGAAGCTCGTTGAAGGCTCCGTGTCGGCGATCGAGGACGGAGCGGTCAACGGCATACAGAACGAAGCGCAGCGCGTCGCCTCCCGGGGCGTTTCTGACTTCCTCGAGGAACTCGGCGAAGACGCCGTGGCCCTGGGGATGATTACCCCAGAGCAGTTCTCGACACGCGGCGGGAACTACTTCGCCCACTTCTTCGAGAACAACCCGGAAGAGTTCACCGAAGTGTGGCAGTCGTGGGCGGGTCGGCTGTCCCAGGTCTCGGGCAAGCACAACAAGGAGCGTGTGTTCGAGACCCTCAAGGATGCCGAGC
>JAAELY010000236.1 GCA_024226335.1 bacterium | reverse complement strand
TTGCCAGGCGAGCTTTCGGGCGGCGAGCAGCAGCGGCTCGCGCGACCTCGTTCATCAGGGCTTTCCTGGCCGCTCTTGGACGGGGGTCGGAATAGTTATTTGAATTCGACAGGGACGTCGAGAGTATTTCCGTCAATCGTTGGGCCCCACGGTTACACGGGGCAACCCGGTCAGGCAGCGCCGAAGTCGCCTGGTCGAGCTTCGAGGTCGTGATCGCGCGTAGCGACGTCGGCCGGTCTGCCCGATTCTTCAGCTCGTCAACAAACCTGGATTCGCGCTCACGATCCTGAGATGATTTCGGCCATGGCTGAGGATCACAGGCGAACGGCTGCGAAGTCCATCCAGACGCTGGCCCGGGAGGTCCGCTGGAAGCCCGGGAAAGACGCGTCACACCTGGCAAAGCGGCAGAAGATGGGGCATCTACCCGAGCAAGCGACGGTCGCTCAGTACGACGCCCTGATCGTGAAGTTGGTGACCGATCCCGACCACAAGGTCTATCACTACCCATTCGGGACCAGTGACTACTACGCGGTCAGCGGTAAGGTAGAGTCGGCCTCGTGGTTGGTAATCTTCGCGGCTGATGGCACAATGGAGACAGCGTTCCCGCCCGACG
>JAAELY010000235.1 GCA_024226335.1 bacterium | reverse complement strand
TCCCTTGCCTTGTTTGTTTTCCAGTGAGAAGTCGAAGCCATGGGCCAGGAGGATCTCCTGGACCATGGTGAGGCCGATGCCCTGGCCGTTTTCTCGGGTCGTGTAGAACGGGGTGAACAGGTGCTTCTGCACTTCGGGGGAGAGCCCGGGGCCGGTGTCGGAGATGGACAGCGAGCAGCTGCGCCCTTTCCGGCTGCCGGTCAGGGTGATCTCGCCGGGCTTGCCGGTTGATTCGATCGCTTCGGTCGCGTTCTTGATGACGTTGACGAGGACCTGTTCCAGCTGAACGGGGTCGCAGCTGACGTCGGGGAGATCGGGGTCGAGCTCTTCCTTCCATGTAATGTCGGCGGCTTCGCATCGGTCCTTGAACAGCAGGCCGGTCTGTTGTGCGATGCGCCAGGGATTGGACGGTTGCAGCTGGGGCTGCGGCAGGCGCACCACGTTGGCGAAGCCGGACATGAACTTGTCCAGGTTGGCGGTTCGCTGGATCGCCACCTCGAGTGCGCGGGCAAAATCCTCGCGATCGTCGTCGCGCAGCTGCTTTGCGTAGCCGAGGCTGGACTGGAGCAGCGACTGCACCGCCCCCGATGTGTTGTTGACCTCGTGGCTCATCATCCGGATGAGTTTCTCGTACGCTCGCTTTTCCGTCTGGTGCAGCTCGTCGGTGAGCTCGTCCAGCAACAAGAACTGCCGGGGGAACCCCCGGTCCATGAACGAGCCCTTGCGACATCGGACTCGCTTGCGGCCGGAGATCGGGATGAGCTTGCTGGAGTCTTGGGAAATCTGCGCCAGTCCGTCGGCGAGCGCGTTGTCCAGGTCGGCCAGATTCCTGCCGATCGCGTCGTCCTTCTTGATGCCCATCAGCGCTTCCGCCGCCGGATTGACCGTCGCGATCCGGCCGTCCACATCCAGCGTGATCACGCCTCCCGGCGACTCTTCCAGCACCTTGTTGAGCAGTAGCTCTTGCTCTTCGTTGCGGATCCGTTCTTCCCGCAGCCGGTCGACCATCGAGTTGTACACGTCCAGCATCCCGTCGACATCCTGCTGGCCGGTGGGCGTGAAGCGAGAGGTGAACTCGCCGTCTCTGATGTAGTGAGCACCACTCTGGATCAGACGCAGAGGGTCGAAGTAGCGCTTGAGTAGATACACGCCCGTCCCGAAGGAGACGACGAAGAAAATCTCGACGGCGATCAACCAGACCCGGTTGTCGCTGAAGAACCAGACGGCGCACAAGGCGAACACCAGGTGCAGCACCGCGAGATAGATCAGGAACTTGAGCCGAAGTTTCACGTCTCGATCCGGTACTTCTCCAATCGCCGGTAGAGCGCCGCGCGACTGAGCCCCAGCGACTCGGCCGCCCTGCTCAGATTCCCGTCGTGGTATCGCAGGCTCTTTTCGATCATCGCCTTTTCGATCTCGTCAACGGTCATCGTACCTACCGGCGGCAGGCTGCTCGACTCGGATCTGGCGCTGTCCATCACGGCGACCTGCTCGCAGGTCCCGATGTCGACGGTATGGTCGCAGGCGACGAGCACCGCCCGGGCCAGAAACTGTGCCAGCTGTCTGACGTTTCCGGGCCAGGGCTGAGCCTGCAGCCAGCGTAACGCATCAGACGCGATCTTCAACGGACGGCGGTCCTCGCCGAAGACCGCGGCCGCCCGGGCCAGGAAGTGATTCGCCAGAAGCGGGATGTCCGTCGGCCGTTCGGCCAGCGACGGCAGACGCAACGTCATCAGGTTGATGCGATAGAGCAGGTCTTCTCTGAACGAGCCCTCGGAGATCGCCGCATTGAGATCGCAGTTGGTGGCGGAGATCACTCGAATGTCGAGATGTTGTGTGGCGCTCGAGCCCAGGGGCTCGTAGGTCTGGTCCTGGAGCACGCGGAGCAGTTTCACCTGGCTGCGAGGATCGAGCTCTCCGATTTC
>JAAELY010000234.1 GCA_024226335.1 bacterium | reverse complement strand
GGGTCGCACGCAGGCCTTGCTCACCGGAGCTTGGGTTTCACCCAAGTGAGGATGAGCGCGGTCGAGTACGACCGCGAAGCGCGTGCTCGGGCGCGAGCCGAAGGCGGTTTTCGCCGAGGCGGTAGGACGGATCAGGGCTAGACCTCGGCCTTCGTGATCTCAACGACGAGGTGCCCATCTCTGGCATCGACGTGCACCTGGGCGCCGTCGACCGCATCGCCGGCGATCAGCGAGCGGGCCAGCCGGGTTTCCACCTCTCGCTGAATGAAGCGGCGCAGAGGACGCGCTCCGTACACCGGATCAAAGCCCTCGCGCGCCACCAGCTCGCGGGCCGCGTCGCTCAGTTCGAGCTTGATCTTGCGCTCATCGAGTCGGCGCCGCAGGTCGGCGACCAGCAGGTCCACGATCTGCTCGATCTCTTCGAGTCGAAGGGGCTTGAATAGCACGGTGTCGTCCACGCGATTCAGGAACTCCGGCCGGAAATGTCCGCGGAGTTCGCCCATCACCGCATCGCGCACATCGGGGGCGAGTTCGCCCGTCGCGCTGAGCCCTTCGAGCATCAACGGAGAGCCGATGTTGCTCGTCATGATGATGACCGTATTTCGGAAATTGACCGTTCGGCCCTGCGAATCCGTCAAGCGGCCGTCGTCGAGAATCTGCAGGAGCACGTTGAAGACGTCGTGGTGGGCCTTCTCGATCTCGTCGAACAGGATCACCGAGAATGGCTTGCGACGCACAGCTTCGGTCAGCTGACCGCCCTCCTCGTAGCCGATGTATCCCGGAGGTGCGCCGATCAGTCGAGAAACGGCGTGCTTTTCCATGTATTCGCTCATGTCGATGCGAACCATGTTCTCTTCCGAGTCGAATAGCGACGCGGCGAGGGTCTTCGCGAGCTCGGTCTTGCCGACTCCGGTGGGTCCCAGGAAGATGAAGGAACCGACGGGGCGATTTGGATCCTGGACTCCGGCTCGCGCCCGCAGGATCGCATCCGCGACGGCCTGCACCGCCTCGTCCTGGCCGATGACCCGCTCGTGCAGCACCTGGTCCAGACGCAGAAGCTTGGCGCGCTCGGTCTCCACGAGCTTGGACACCGGGATACCGGTCCAGCTCGACACTATGTCGGCAATCTCGGATTCGGTCACCTCTTCGCGCAGGAGTCGTTTGCCTTCATTGGCGGATTCGAGCTTGGCCGTTTCCTCTGCCAGTTCGCGCTGCAGACGCGGCAGGTCGCCGTGCTTGAGTTCGGCCACGCGGTTCAGATCGTAGGCGCGTTCGGCCGCCTCGATCTCGTGACTGGTCTTCTCGATCGTTTCGCGCAGCGTCTGCAGTTTGCCGAGTTCGGACTTCTCTGCTTCCCACCGGGCCTTGAACGCATCACGACGCTCGCGGTTTTCCGCCAGCTCGCGACGCAGGTCTTCCAGACGCTCCTTCGAAGCCGCGTCGGTCTCCTTCGCGAGTGCCGTCTCTTCGATCTCCAGTTGCAGTACGCGCCGGTTGGTCTGATCCAGCTCGGAGGGCATGGAGTCGATCTCGGTGCGGATGGTCGCGCACGCTTCGTCGACCAGGTCGATGGCCTTATCGGGCAGGAAGCGGTCGGTGATATAGCGATCCGAAAGCCCGGCGGCGGCGACGATCGCGCCGTCCTGGATGCGCACGCCGTGGTGCAACTCGAAACGCTCGCGCAGGCCGCGCAGAATCGAAACGGCGTCTTCCACACTGGGGGGCTCGACCAGTACGGTCTGGAAGCGACGCTCGAGTGCGGCGTCCTTTTCGATGTGCTTGCGGTACTCGTCGAGCGTTGTGGCGCCGATGCAATGCAGTTCGCCGCGCGCCAGCATGGGCTTGAGCAGATTGCCCGCATCCATGGCGCCTTCGGCCGCACCCGCCCCCACGATCGTGTGCAATTCGTCGATGAACAGGAGAATCTGCCCATCGCTCTCGGTGACTTCGTGCAGGACAGCCTTGAGTCGCTCTTCGAATTCCCCGCGGAATTTTGCACCGGCGATCAACGCACCCATGTCGAGCGCGAACACGCGCTTGTTCTTCAGTCCTTCGGGTACGTCGCCGCGCACGATGCGTTGCGCCAGGCCTTCGACGATGGCCGTCTTGCCCACACCCGGTTCACCGATCAGGACCGGATTGTTCTTCGTGCGACGCGACAGAATGCGAATCGCCCGCAAGATCTCGTCGTCGCGTCCGATCACCGGATCGAGCTTGCCTTCGCTCGCCATCGCGACCAGGTCGCGCCCGTACTTGGTCAGCGCTTCGTAGGTGCTCTCCGGGTCCTGACTCGTCACGCGTTGTTTCCCTCGCACTTCTCCGAGTGCGGCCAGCAGGCGATCGTCATCTACGCCAAACTCCGCGAGTACGCGACCGGCTGCCGTGTCCTTTCCTTCGGACAGAAACGCGAGCAATAGATGCTCGACCGAGACGAACTCGTCGGTCAGTTGCGTCGCGTGGTCCTGCGCGGTCGTCAGAAGACGCTGCAGGCGCTGAGTGACGTAGATCTTCCCCTGCTCCAGGCCCGGCCCGGAAACGCGCGGCTTGCGCTCGAGTTCCTGATCGACGCGTTTGAGCACGGGTGCGACGGGGATGTCCATCTTCTCGAAAAGGCGCGAAGCCAGACCCCCGTCCTGGGACAGAAGGGAGTGCAGCAAGTGCTCGGCATCGACTTCGGTATGCCCATAGCGAGCCGCGGTGCTCTGGGCGGTCTGCATCGCTTCCTGACTCTTCTGCGTCAACCGGCTCAAATCCATGAAAATCCCTTTCCGCAACGTTTTCCAACACTTGCCGCTGCCTAAAGTCTGGGCACGGACTCTGATCTGTCAAATCGTCGCCGCCGCGCAGCCGGATCGAAAGTCGGCGAAAACTTACATTGCGGCATTCGGGGCGTAGCCCTAAGATGGTCTTCCCGTGTCCACCGGGAAGCGCCCCGGCGCAGAACAACGGACACATTCCTCGCGGTGGGCGTAGCTCAGTTGGTTAGAGCGCCGGGTTGTGGTCTCGGAAGTCGGGGGTTCGAATCCCCTCGTCCACCCCAGGAGTCCGGCGTAGAACCCGGTCGATCCGAATGACCGGCAAGATCACATGCAGGTCCGGAACCGATCCGCGTAAGAGGCTCCGGGCGGGCGTAAGAGGTTCTGTCGCCCGCCTTGTCGAGGCCCCTGCTGATCTTGGCTCCGCAGGCAATTCCATCGCTCCCCGAAGAAAGGGCTTGATATGACTGACGGAGCTTTAGGTGTTGAAGGCAAGACCATTCTTGTGACCGGCGCAGGAGCGGGAATTGGTCAGGCCCTCGCAAGAGGGTTCGCTGCCGATGGTGCCAATGTCGTCGCGTGCGACATGAACGAAGCCGGGCTTGCGGAAACGGTCACCGAGCACGAAGGCACATTTCTGGTACAGCGCTGCGACGTCGCCAATGCAGAAGATGTTCACGGCCTTGTACGCGCTGCCATGGATCGCTTCGGCTCCATCGACATCCTCATCAATAATGCAGGCATCGCGTGGCAGGCGCCCTTTCACGAGGTGGACTTCGACAAGTGGCAACGGGTCATTGATGTCAATCTGATCGGCCTTGCACGTCTCACTCATGCGGTCTTGCCGCATATGATCCAGGTTGGTTTTGGCCGTATCATCAATGTTATTTCGCGCGCCGCAGAGGGCACAGCGCCCGGGACGTCACCCTATGGCACCTCCAAGGCGGGTGCAGTCATCCTGACGCGCACGGTGGCCAATGAAATGCGGGCGCTCGATCTCGATATCTTGTGCAATGGCATCATTCCCGGCATGACAAACTCGAGTATCTGGGGGCGCGACATGCTCCATATGCAGCCTTGCGAAGCGGTCTATCCGCACGCGAAGTTTGTGGCGACACTGCCAAAGGGCGGCCCCACCGGCCTGACCTACTGGAACTCACACCCCTACCCAATTTTCAAACATTTCTCTCGAGAGGTTGAGTGGGACAGGGCCTGGGAAGAAGGCGGCAACGCGGGTATGCCGAAGGGGTAGAGTGTTCACCTCAACCCTGTCATCCCGAACAGTGCCTCACCCAGAAGCACTATGAAAAAGCGGACCCAAGACTCCGGTTCCTCGGCTAGGAGAGACCTTCGATGCGACCGTTTCGCACGTCGATGCTCTCGGCCAGTGGACGACCCGGCAGTCCCGGCATGCGCATGATGTCGCCGGTCAGGACTACGAGAAAACCGGCGCCCGCGTTCACCCGGATACCTCGAACCGTGATGTTGAAATCGCGGGGCCGCCCGCGAAGCCTGGCGTCGTCCGAGAGTGAACCCGGGATCTTGGCGATGCACACGGGCAGTCCCGCGAAACCGAGGGACTCGATCTCTCGCAGGTCCCGTTTGGCGTTCTTCGTGTACGAAACCGCATCGGCGCCGTACATCGCCTGGGCGACGGCCGAGATCTTGTCTTCGACGGCATCGCTCCAGTCGTAGAGCGGGCGAAAGGCTTCACCCGTCGTCTCCGCGTGTTGCACGAGGGTTCGGGCCAGACCTTCCGCCCCTTCGCCGCCACGTGCGTGGTGATCGGTGGCGGCCACGGGAACTCCTAGCGCCTCACAACACTCGCGCACGACGGCAACCTCCTCAGCCGTGTCCTGGGCAAATCGGTTGATGGCGACGACCGGGCGCTCACCGAAACAGGCAATACTCTCGAGGTGCTTCTCCAGATTGGGAAGGCCGCGACGTACCGCGTCGGGATCGATTTCGCCCAGTTCACTGCGCTTGCGCCCGCCGTGCATCTTGAGTGCGCGAATCGTGGCCACCAGAACGACCGCTGCGGTGTCGAGTCCGGCACTCTGACACTTGATGTCGAAGAACTTCTCTGCGCCGAGATCGAAACCGAACCCGGCTTCGGTCACGCACCAGTCGGCCGTGTGCAATGCCATTCGCGTGGCGAACACGCTATTGCAGCCGTGGGCGATATTGGCGAAGGGTCCGCCGTGAATGAGCGCGGGTGTGCCTTCGAGGGTCTGGACCAGATTGGGTCGCAGAGCTTCGTGAAGCAAGGCGTGCATTGCTCCACTCGCGCCGAGATCCCGCGCGGTGATCGGGTTTCCCGTACGACTAAACGCGATGAGTGTGCGATCTAGGCGCTCGCGCAGGTCGTCGGCATCCTTTGCGAGGCAGAGGATCGCCATCACTTCCGAAGCCGCCGTGATATCGAAGCCCGCCTCACGTGGGACGCCGTGTGTCGGGCCGCCCAGACCCACGATCGCGTGACGCAAGGCCCGATCGTTGACGTCGAGCACTCGTCGCCAGAGAATCCGGCGCACGTCGATGTCGAGGCCATTGCCCTGGTGGATGTGGTTGTCGAGCATCGCAGAGAGCAGATTGTTGGCCGCAGTGATGGCGTGAAAATCTCCGGTGAAATGCAGGTTGATGCGCTCCATCGGAATCACCTGGCTATGGCCCCCGCCCGCAGCGCCGCCCTTGACTCCCATGCACGGCCCCAACGAAGGCTCGCGCAGGGCCAGACACACCGACTCTCCAATCCGTGAGAGCGCATCGGCCAGCCCGATGCTGGTTGTCGTCTTGCCCTCGCCCGCTGGCGTTGGCGTGATGGCCGATACCAGCACGAGCCGCGACGCACTCTTGCGTCGTCGCGGACGATCGAGAACATCGAGGTCGATTTTCGCGACGTCCCGGCCGTAGTGGTGCAGATCGTCTTCGCCGAGTCCGAGTTCCTGCGCAACTTCGCTGATCGGCCTCGGTGTAGCCGCTCTGGCAATTTCAACATCGGTCTTCATCGGGCCCCCTTCAGATTCCAAGCTCACGCGAAGATAGCATCGAGCCCGCGGAAGAAATGTCACGAGCGATTGTAGGCAAGCGGGCTTTGGGCCTGACCTGCGGTAATCCGAACCGGACTCATCGGGTTCCAAGTAGACGAGTCCAAAATCTTTCCAGGAGAACACCCATGATCCCTTTCCCTTCCAAGATCGGCTTCACGGCACTCGCAGTTGCGACGTTGATCGTCCTGCCCCTGGTCGCTTCCGCGCGGCCCGGCGGAGGCCACGGCATGGAGCAGGCCATCGAGCAACTCGGCCTCGATGAGCAGACGCGCACATCCGTATTCGAAATCCTCGACAGTTCGCGCACCGAGGGACGAAACCTGCGCCAGAAGGTGCGCGAAGCCGAAGATCAGATGCGCAGCCTGCTCGAGGCCGATACCCCCGACGAGGCTGCCGTGATGGCGGCCGCCGATGAAGTCGGTCTATTGAAGACGGCCGCCAATAAGCAACGCCTGCGCACGATGCTGGCCGTATCGGCGCTACTCACCCCTGAACAGCGCGCTCAGCTCCGCGAACAGCACGAGCAGAAGCGCGCTCAGCGAGGCGAGCGGGGAGAGCGGGGCAAAGGACCGCGCCGGGACTTCTGACCCCTCCCCCCCCCCCGGGGACCCTCCCTGGCCTCCCAGATAATACTCCCGGCGCTCTGCGCCGGGAGTATTATCCTGATCCCAGACGGGAATGCCGTGCAACCCGAACCGGCTCCTGACGGTTCAAACAGGTATGGGAGCGGCAACGCAGGTGGCCAGGAGCCAGATCGATGCAAAAGAGCCAGCGGGCACGAGAACCGCGCAGGAGCGGCAATTCGACGACCTGGTCGCCACGCAACGCGACCCCGCGGTCCGGCTTGCGTGGCGCCTGCTCGGTGGGGATGGCAGCGCGGCAGAGGACGTCGTCCAGGAAGCCTTCGTCCGCGCCCATCGCGGGCTTCGCCGCTTCCGCGGCGAAGCCAAACTATCGACCTGGTTCCATCGCATCCTCCTGCGCGAAGTCGCGCGTCATCGCCGCTGGCAGGCCATTCGCCTGCGGGTCGCAGGAGCCATGCCGGATGAGAGCGCGGATCCAAACCCGGCCGCACCGAGCGATCACGGGCTGCAACGCCGCATCGCCGCCGCTCTCGAAAAACTACCGCGCGGCCAACGCGAGGCTTTCGTATTGATCCACATAGAAGGATTCACTGTCTCGGAAACCGCAGAGATCGCTGGACGCGCACCGGGCACGATCAAGAGTCATCTGCACCGCGCCTTGCGCGCGTTGCGAAAGGAACTGGCGGACCTGCAACCCACCTCGGGAGAGAACCTTGAGTGACGAAAACCCTCTAAACGAACTCACGCCGGAAGAAGCCGCGTTCGTTGAGCGGCTGCGCGGGGGCTACACGCCCGAGCCGATGTCCCCGGCGCGGCGCGTCACCTTTCGCGAGGAACTCGACGCGCGTCTCACTCGTCGTACCCTTGGCTGGCGCGCACCTCTCGGTGCAGTGCTTGCGGCCAGCGCTGCACTCGCACTCTGGTTTGCGGTTCCGAACGTCATCGAACAGCCCGGCCTCGGCGCGCCGCTTTCGGAAACGGCAAGCGCGCAATCAATCGAAGAAGTGCTTCTGACTCTGTCCGCTTCGGCCCTGGACGAGACGGAGTCGGACAATGCCGAGCTACCGGATGACTACGCGGCGATCGCAAGCTTGCTGCTCGACGGTGTATAAGCCCGGAAGCTTGGAGGAATGAAAGACATGAACCTGACCCGAATCGAGCGCATCTCCGCAGTCCTGCTGCTGATCGCGCCGATCCTGCTGGCGAACATCGCCAGAGCAGAGCCGCCGGGACGCGGACAGGGGAGACACCGAGGACCGCCCCCACTCGAGCGTGTGCTGGAAAAACACGCAGACCGGCTGAAGCTCGATGAAACAACTCTGGCTCAGGTCAGCGAACTGGCGAAGGCTTCGCGAACGCAGAGCCGCGAGTCGCGTGAGCAGATCCACACCATCGAGCGCGAAATCCGCAAGCTACTCGAGAAAGAACGACCCGACGAAGCGGCCATCATGGAACGGGTCGGCGCGCTCGGCGAACTGAAGACTGCGGAGCACAAACACCGACTGCGCTCGATGCTACAGATCCGCGCACTGCTCACACCCGAGCAGCGCGAGGAACTGGTGCGCATCCGTGAAGAAAACCGCCCGCGCGGAGGGCGGAGGCCACCACCTGGCGGACCGCCTCACGACGGACCTCCGCCCGATGGCCCCCCGCCGTTCGAAGAACGCTAGCCCGCTTTTCTCAAGACCTGAGAGCGATCTCTTCTCGCTCGTCCAGCCTGGCCGGGCGACCGCAGAATTCCTCGGTTTGCATCGCCTGCAGGAGGTCGCGGTCTTTCGTGTTCGCCCAGACGCGCTGACCTTCATGCGTCAGACACGAAAAGTGCCCGATCGACGGTCCGTCTGGCGAGAACATGACGGTATAGGACTCGATCGTGACATCGCCCTTATACGCTGGCAGGCATTCGCGAGCCGGAAGGGCATCGATCTCCGCCTGGACATTGGCAAACCGGAAGTCCCGCTCCGGGGGCGCACTCGAGTAGACGCCGTGCGCGTGCTTGTAGAGATTTCCGCCGTTGGCCGTGATCAGCCCGCGGGCGCCGGGGTTCACGCGCAATAACTCCACCATGCGCGCAATGCTGTGCATGACATAGTTGTTGAGGGGCCCCCCACCGAAGGTCAGCCCCCCAGTCACGGTCAACGGATCTTCTTGCGACAGACCGAGTTCATCGGCGGCCACCTGTACTGCCGAGGGGAAACAGCTGTACAGGTCCACGAATGCGAGATCACCCACTTCTATCTGCGCGAGATCGAGCACGCGCGCGCCCGTAATTCGAATACCGGGCGAGGTGTAGAAGTTATCGCGAACCGACGCGGAGAAGTGATCGTAGCCTTGCGCTCCGGCGAGCGGATAGATCCACCGGTTCGAGTCGATCCCGAGTTGCTTTGCCTTGCCGACCGAACACATGATCAGCGCCGCGCCCATATCGACCATCATATTGGCGTTCATGAGCTTCGTGTACGGAAAGCTGATCGCGCGATTGCCCGACGACGGCGTGCGAATCTGCTCGGCCGACACGTTCTGGCGCACCCACGCGTGCGGATTGGCCTGCGCCACGTCATTGAAGCGCGACCAGAGTTCCGACACGCGCTCCAGATGTCCGGACAAGGTCTCACCGCGCTGAAAGCGGATTGCATTCTCGTACATCGGATAGATCTGGATCGGACTTTGAATACCCTTGGCGAGTTCGTACCGGTGGTGTTCGGGTTTCTGGGAACCGATCAAGAGATCGTAATCACCCGGAGCCGATGTTCTGGCCAGATCGACGCCCGCCTTGCGAGCCTTGCTGGCGCTGTAACCGTTCTCCGCACCGGTGATCAGCACCAGATCCAGTTCACCGCCGAGAATTTCCAACGCCGTGTGATTGATGATGGCCTGGTTCTGGTTGCCTCCGAAGAGTGTGCCTACAGTCTGCGCGCCGTGCGCGCCGACGCGCTCTGCGATATGGGCGGCCGGGTTCTCGTAGCCCCAGATACCGCGAATCACGCGCACCGATTGAATCTGCTTCAGCACCCCAGAGGCGCCCGTGTCTCGCTCGGCCAAGGCACTTGCACGGAACATCATCTCGACGGGCTCGAGAGCTTCGTCGAGTGCTTCGATGCGATTGAGAAGTTGAGCCACACCCACCAGAACGGGCGTATTCGGATTCAGCATCGGGTGCGCCGATCTTCAGCAGTGGAGCACCGCATCATAAACGGCCCGGGAGCGATTCGAAACCGGGACCGCGCAGCGACTCGTTTGCGATCACTCGAGGGATCTCAACGTCAAGATCAAAGACTCCGCAGCTTCGAGCTTCAGCGCTATCTCATCACCCGCTGCGACGCTTTCGCGCAGCCGCTCACTGGCACCGGAGCGGGGATCCCAGCGCCTCAACTCACCCCCTGCCCGCACGAAGCGAAGTCGGGCAACGTGGGACGACCAGGATTCGTTCACCAGCAGAAGCGTGTCGCCCGCTTCAATGCGCCGCCTGTCGAGGGAGACAGCCAGGTTCTCTCCGGAAACGGGCTCGACCAACCCGGGTCTTACATGCTTTTTGAGGAGGGCTTCGAGCGAATCGGTCTGACCGACCCGAAGCACGCGCGCAGAAAGCGCCTCGAGCGCGGCGCGGACCCGCGCATCGCGCATCTTGGCGTCGCGAAATCCCGTAGCTCGCTCGGGTAACGCGCCCAACGCGAGCACGGGAATCCCCGCCTCGGCGATGCGGACCAGACGCTCGACGAGCGCGGGTGTCGCGACCTCGACTGGGTCCAGGAGCACGGCACGATACGTCTGCGCTCCGATCCTCACCCTTCCCTGTTCCACTCGGGCCGCTGCGAGCATTCGCCGACTGACGCGATCGTGAACCAGACCGCGCGCGCGCAACGCCCGGGTCGTCTCGGACTCGCCGTCCCGCGCCGTGATGCGGCCGAACTGGAAGCTGGCCGCGTCGGGATAGATCGGATCGGAGCGCAACCAGGCGAGATCTGCAGCGGGTTCGCCGCGACTCATCGCAACGGACATTCGCGCCAGGAAGCGAGTAAAATCGTGTAGTGTCGCGAGCGTCGCAGCATCGATCTGCGATGACATCGGCAGAGGACCCGCCAGAATGCGGCCAAACCCGCCGCTGAACGGGTACCAGATGCCAGCGTCGGCCCTTTGGTAGGGATAGGGAACGCCGTGAAACGCCAGGCGGTTGATGCCCGCCGAGTAGGCGCGCCCGGCCAACAGGCGCATCTCGTCCTCGGACAGATGGGTTCCGAAGATCCGCAAGGTGATGAAAGCTTCCGAAGAAGCCCAGCGACGGCCAGCTACATGCGCTGCGGAAGCGGCGAGCTTCAGAAAGTCGAAACTTCCACCGCCAAACAAGCCTTCGGACTCCGGCACGTCGGCGATCGCATAGGTATCCAGATAGTCTCCGTAGCCTCCGTGCGCTTGAAGCCGAAGCCGGAGTTTGCGCGCTCGCGCCCAATCCGAGAAACGTCGCACGAACTGCTCTTCGAACAGACTTCGCCGCACCTCTTCGTAGTCTTCGCGAATCCGTTCGGCTTGACCGGAGTGCTCTGCCAAGTAGAGCGGCCCCCCGTTTCGACCCAGCAGATCCATCATCTCCCCGTACTTGGATTCGCCTCCCTTGCGAAACAACAACGGCAGGTGAGGCGTGAGGTCGTAACCCATGCGGGTCTTGAACGCGTCCCGGAAGCCACTCGCAAACGGTAACTCGCCCATGAGTTCGAAACTGTCGACGAAGACCTCTCGCACCTGGCCGGACCCGATCGCATCGATCAACGGGCTCGCGTAACCCTCTAGCAGAGCATCTGCACCCCGCTGCGATAGATGATCCACGACCCGCGCGTCGGCCTCCTCACCCGGAAAAGCCCCGCCCATGACGAAGTGTTCGGTCGAACTCGAGTAGAAGACGAACACGCGCCACGCCCCCTCGGGCACGCGCCAGTCAAGACGGCCTCCGGTTGCCCGGCTCGTGATGTCGCGAACCTCTCGCAGCGTCGGCACGCCTCCGCGTGCCGGTCCGAGATGCCCCGCAAGCACGACGAAGAGTGCAGCTTCGGTGTCCGGCGGACCCAGAACATCGAGTACCCACTCCACCGCTCGTCGGTAGCTTTGATCCGGTGGCGAGGGGAGCGCGCCTTCGAAGTGAAGCGGTCCAGAGACGTCGAAGCTCGTCATTCTGAGTTCGCGTTCTGCGTTCTGCTTTCCTGTGGGAAGACCGCCCGGCCATCCGCTGCCCAGCGTCAGATCGAAGTCGAGCCCGAGTCGCGCGGCGGACGCCGCGGCAGTCGCGACGCGCGTGCGAAACCTCGCCTGGCCCACGCTGCGCAGCTCGGGATCCGCGGCCAGATCATCGGCACCGAGTCCAAGCAGTAGAGGCTGGAGTTCGACTGCACCGAAGCCCGCGTCCTTGATCTGCCGAAGATGACTCTCGATCCGCTCGGACTCGACGCTACCCCCGGGCCACCACCAACGCGCGACGGGAAGCGTATCCCGAGGGGGAGCCCGCCAGGCTGCCAGGGGAATGACCTCTTCCGCTGCGCTCGCCGACCCGGTTCCCAGCACGATCCACTGAACCGGAATAAGTAACGCAAGCGCGAACAGAGTCGCGGCGTTCAGTTGCGTACCTTCAGATTGCGCGATGGCATGTAGGGTAGATCGAGGCAGCTCACCAGACCTGCAGTGTGCTCACAGACCGCGGGAATCGCGTTGATCACGCGCATCGCGGTCGCCTGAACACCACCGGTGTTGTGGTCTCCATCCTCGCCGGTCAGGAAGCATTCCAGCTGAACGCCGGGATTGCCTTTCACGATACAACGATGCACACCCCGTCGACCTTCAGGTGGAGCGGGCCAGTCCGGCGCAATGTCGTTGCCCAAGCGATTTACATGCTCGGTGACGACAACAGCCCGCCCCGCGACCCTCCCTTCCAGAACGAAACGCACCGCAGCACAGGTGCCCTTTTCCACGTGCATCATCGGAGTGTCGAAGGATTCTTCTGCGTAGTGGCGATCGAAACTCTCGTGGATTTCATCGAGTTCGATCCCGAGATCATCGGCGATGAGCTGCACCATTCCGCCCCAACCCGCCCGTAGCGAACCGGCCAGGGCGAGTGGCGGAGTGTAGTCAGCGGGACGCCCAAATCCGAAACTCACGCCCGTAAACTCGGGATCTTCGTACGTCGAGTAGTCGCAGAATTCCTGTACGCGGATCTCTTCGACCTGATCCGAGAGCTGCAAAGCGGTCAAAGGCAGAACGTCGCCCGAAAATCCGGGATCCACGCCGTTGACGAAGAGAGTAGTTCGACCGGTCTGGCAGGCCTTTTCGAGCGGATCGCGCAGGGATGCGTGAGCGTGCTGAGGATATATCAGGAAGATCATCGCCGTCGACACGACGTTGGCGCCCGAGGAGAGAATCCGCTCGAGTTCCGGGATGACATCTCGAGGGCGCGTCTCCCCCTTCACCGTGTAGACCACGGCGTCGGCCTCGAGTGCCAGCAGGGCATCGACATCGCTGGTCGCGATGATGCCGGTGTCCTCCGAAAGCCCGCACAACGCCGCGGCATCTCTGCCGATCTTGTCCGGGTTGTGCGCATGAACTCCGGCCAGTTCAAGTTCGGGGTGAGCGATGATGTGGCGCAGGCTGTGGAAACCCACATTGCCCGTACCCCATTGAATAACTCGATGACTCAAAGCACGACCTCCGAGGCTCTGGACCGAAACCGCGTTCACCAATCTCCCACAGCCGCTACCGGCGGGTCAATCGAGTGATTGAAAAATCCTCTCGACCACTGTTTGCAGGGCCGATGCCCAGAGCCGATTTCGCAAAACATCTTTTCGGGCACAGTCCGCGCAATCCGGGAGCGCGCGCGATGAAGGTACCCGTCGCCCCGCTCTGAACGGCTACGCCGCCACGGACATGCTGATCAGTCGGCCGATCCAATAGGTAACACCCGCAGCCGCCACGCCGAAGGCCAACTGGCGCAGAGCTCCCTTCACCGGGCTGAGCCCCGTCACTTTCGTCACTCCCCCGCCCACGAGCAACAACGCCACCGCCGAAAGCCCCATCGAAACGACGACTGCCTCGGACAGGAAGAACCAGGGGAGCAACGGCACCAGGGCTCCGATCACGAAGGCGAGGAAAGACGACAGAGCGGCGCCAACGGGAGAACCCATGGTGGTGGGATGGATCCCCAGTTCGAAGCGAGCGTGAAAATCCACGGCCGGGTCGATGTTCGCGTGCACCTGCGCGGCCACCCGCAGCGCATCTTCTTCGCTGAGACCATTCTGTTGCAACAGTTCGACCAGGTGGGCTTCTTCCTCTTCCGGATGGTTGAGGATGTGCTCCCGCTCCAGGCGCAACTCGCGCTCCAGCACTTCGCGCTGCGTGCGCATCGACACGTACTCGCCCGCGGCCATGGAAAAACCACCGGCCAGCAGTCCCGCCGTACCAGCCAGGATGACCGCCTCGGGGTCGGAGGTTCCCCCGGCCACCCCCATCACCAGAGCGAGGTTCGAAACCAGGCCGTCCGAAGCCCCGAAGATCCCCGCTCGCAGGATGCCACTGGAGGTATCTTCGAGGTGGTTGTCCTGGAATTCGGCGGGCTGAGGTTCCACGTCGTGCTCTTCATCCGGCGCCTGCTGCCCACTCTTTTCCTGGCTCATGGCCAGAGACTACCCCGCCCTCCTGCTTTCGGGCCACCTCTGCGGTGTCACTCGAGAATCGCGTAGTATGGAGGGCTCATGAGTCAGCCCTCCGCCCACGTATCGGTATCCACCAAGATCGGCTTCGGCATCGGTGAGTTCGCAACTGCGACCAAGGGCTATTCGATGCACGTCTTCCTGCTGTTCTACTACACGCAGGTACTCGGACTCGACGGTTGGTTGACGGGACTGGCGCTGGGCATCGCGATCGTCTTCGATGCGATCAATGATCCGATGATCGGTTCGCTCTCCGATAACTGGCGCTCGAGAAACGGGCGCCGCCATCCTTTCATGTGGATGTCGGGAGTGCCCCTGTGCATCTCCTTCTACTACCTCTGGACACCCATCGACGGACTTTCCGAGTACGAGCTTTTCGGATGGCTCACGTTCTTTGCGATCCTGGCTCGCTCATTCATGACCTTCTTCCAGATCCCGCATAACGCGTTCGGAGCCGAACTCTCGCCGGATTACAGCGAGCGCAGTCGCATCTGGGGTTACGCCCACCTGTTTGGCTGGCTCGGCGGCGGAAGCTTCGCCCTGATCGCGTACACGGCCATCTTCCAGAAGAGCGAAGCCTTCGAGAACGGACTGCTCAATCCGGACGCCTATCCGCATCTGGCCGCAGTCGGCGTGGTCTACATCTTCGTCGGGATCTTTCTGTCGACCGCGCTGACCCAGCGTGCAGCACGCCGACTGCCCGAACCGCCAGACGTGAAGGAAGGCTTCAGCTTCGCGCGCGTGTTTCGGGAACTCACCCAGGCGCTGCACAATCGCAACTTCCGCTTGATGTTCATCGGCACGGTGATCGGAGGAGCGCTCGGAGGGATCGGAGGCACGCTTGCCCTGCACATGCAGACCTACTTCTGGGGCCTGCTGCCGGCCCAGATCAAGTACTTCATCTTCGCCGGATTCACAGTCAACCTTCTGGCGTTTGCGATCGTCCAGGGAATCGCCGGTCGTTTCGAGAAAAAGCACGTCCTGATCACACTGGCAACCTTCGCGGCCTTCGACTCGATCACCATGATCAGCCTGCGACTCCTCGACGTGTTGCCGGACAACGGAAATCCCTGGCTGCTTCCCATGATCGTGACCAGTTACGGCCTGGGGACAGGCGCAGGCGCGATCGTGGGTGTAATCGCGCGCTCGATGATCACGGACGTCGTCGATGAGGAGGAGATCCGCACCGGAGAGCGTCAAGAAGGCATCTTCTTTTCAGCACTGGCGTTCTCGGGCAAGGCCGTCTCGGGACTGGGAACGATGCTGGGCGGCCTGGTGCTCTCGTTCATCGAGTTCCCGGCAAACGTGGATGCAGTCGGCGTCGCACCCGAGGTCGTCTTCCGCATGGGCGTCTTCATGGGACCGGTCCTGGGCACGCTACACATGATCCCGATCGCACTCTTCGCGTTCTACAGCCTCGATCGCAAACGCCATGCCGAGATCCGAACCCAACTCGACGGCTTGCGTTCGGCTCGCAGTCCATCTCCGTCCGTGAGCGAACCGCTACCGAGCGAGCTTCTACTCGAGTAGACGCGCACGCAGTCGTTCGCGGGTGGCGGCATCCAGGCCCAGCGCCTGTTCGATGTAGTGCTCGACGTCGTTGAACTCCGCCTCGATTGCATCGTAGGCGGCCTTCAGATACTCGGGTCGTACCCCGGCCAGAGCCATGATCGACTCGCGTTCCGGAACTTCCTTCTGATCGTAGCGAGCCAGTACACGGGGCAGGATGAAACCCTCGTAGTCCATGACTTCGTTGGTGAGAAGATAGTCCTCGAAAACGGTCTCTTCCGGTACACCGAGCGCGTGGAGCACCAGGGCGCAGGCGAAACCGGTGCGATCCTTTCCCGCCGAGCAGTGCACGAGAAAAGCTCCCTCCTGCATCTCCACCAGGTATTCGAACATGCGCGCGTAGTCATCGATGTGATCTCGTGCCAACTCGCGGTTGATCCCGACCATGAATCCGATTCGCTCCTCGAAGCCCAGATCCAGAACGCCGTCGGCCAGGCTCTCGCGCAGACCGACCGCACTGCCGGGATCGATGGAAATCTCGGCTCGACGGGGTGCGTCTGGTGGAAACGGTGTGGGTTCTTCGATCCTTTCTTCGGATCGTCTCAGATCACAGATCAATCCCACTTCCAGAGCTTCAAAAGCTTCTCGTCCCTCGTCGGACAGATGAGCAAGCGTACCGGAGCGATAGAGTTTGCGGCGCTTGACTCGCCTTCCATCCGTGGTGGCATAGCCACCAAAGTCTCGCAGGTTGACGGCACCATCGAGCACCGGAGTCCTGTCGCGCATCGCTCTACCCTGTGTGGCCAGATCGAGTCCCGCCCGAACTCGAGTGTTGGTATCGCAACCACTCGCCTGGGCGAGATACGTCCGGTACGGACGCATTCGCAACGAGCCGACCAGCTATCCGCCGGTAACGTAACGGCTTTTGGGGTTCTGATCCATGCGTCGGCTGATGCAGTTCGGGCTTTTCTCGCAGGACGTGTCACGAATCCGGGTCCTGAATCGTGTTAACGGGAAACGGAAAAGGAGAGACCATGTCTGATGCTAATCGGGTTGCAATCGTCGGTGGCGGGCTCGCAGGTCTCGCCGCGGCGTGCTACGCGGCGCGTGCAGGAGCGAGTGTCCAGGTATTCGAATCTCTGTCACAGCCAGGGGGCCGCGCCCGCACCCGGGACGACGGGGGATATCTCTTCAACATGGGCCCCCACGCACTCTACCTGGGTTCGTGCGGGAAACCCGTTCTCGACGAACTGGGTGTCGAATTGAGCGGAGGCTCACCCGAATTGTCCAGCAGTCTCGCGCGCCTGAACGGTGAACTTCATGTACTGCCAACCGGCTTCGTATCCTTGATCACGAGCGGATTGCTGGGACTGGGAGGAAAGCTGGAGATCGGCCGCCTGTTGGCTTCGCTTCCCCGCCTGGACACTTCGCCTCTGAACGGTGTATCGCTTGCTGAGGCACTGGATCGCATGCTGAGTAACGAGCGCGCGCGGCAGCTGGTGCGGGGACTCGTGCGCCTGGCGAGCTATACGAACGCACCCGACATCCAGAGTGCAGGTAGCGCCCTCGATCAGCTGCGAACTGCACTCGACGGCGTGCTGTATCTCGACGGTGGCTGGCAATCGCTCGTCGATGGACTCGTCTCGTCGGCACTCGAATCAGGCGTAAAGATCCATAGAGGAAGACGCGTTCGGAGCGTCGTGCTCGATGCTGGCGTGCGCGGCCTCTCACTCGACGATGGGGACATCGAGGCCGATGCCGTCGTGCTCGCGATGGGACCCGGCGAAGCCAGCGCATTGGTCGCGTCCGGATCGGATCCGACACTGTGCGAATGGGCCGAAAGCAGCATCCCCGTTCGCGCCGCGTCTCTGGAGATTGCCCTGACCCATTTACCCGTTCCGCGCAAACGCTTCTGCCTCGGCATCGACGAGCCTTTCTACTTCTCTGTTCACTCGGGAGCATGCAAGCTCGCGCCGGAGGGAGGTGTAGTGCTCCATGTCGCGCGCTACCTTGAGCCGGGAGAAAAACCCGAACGCACCGCGCTCGAAGCCCAACTCGAAAGTGTCATGGACAGCATGCAACCCGGATGGCGCGAAGCCCTGGTCGCAAAGAAGCTGCTGAACGATCTGCGCGTCAGCCACGCCGTGGTCAGCGCAGGCAAGGGCGGTCTCTCTGGGCGGCCGGGACCTGCCGTCGAGCACATGAACGGACTTTACGTGGCTGGCGACTGGGTCGGAAACGAAGGTCAGCTCGCCGATGCCTCGCTGGCAAGCGGAAAGCGCGCGGGTCTCGCAGCGGCAGCTTCAGCTGTCGCAGGTACGCGAGCGGCGTGAGCGGCGTGAGCGACCTATCGCGAGAAAGTGATCTCAGCGAGGCCTACATCGCCCATCAGCGCACGATCTGGGGACTCTGCTATCGCATGACTGGATCGGCCAGTGACGCCGAAGATCTCGTCCAGGAGACCTTCGCGCGCGCATTGGATCGCCCTCCTCGCGATACCTCGCGCGACTGGCGGCCTTGGCTGATGCGCGTAGCGACCAACCTCAGCCGCGATCACCTGCGCCGACGCCAGGCCGCTCCGTACATCGGACCGTGGCTCCCCGAACCGATCGACACCAGCGACTGGCCGGAAGAAGAACGTGCCTACGAACCGCCTTCGACTGAGAACAACTACGCGCTACTCGAGTCGGTGTCCTACGCCTTTTTGGTGGCCCTGGAACAGCTGAATCCGAATCAACGCGCGGTCTTGTTATTGCGAGATGTGTTTGAGTACTCCGCGGCCGAGACAGCAGAAGCTCTCGATCTTCAGGAATCCAATGTACGGCAGATCCATCGCCGCGCGCGCGCCACGATGGCCGATTACGACGCAAATCGCGTGCCGTTCAACGACGCTCTGCGAGCGCGCACGGGCGACGTGCTGTCGCGATTCCTGCTGCACATGGTGCAACGCGATCCCGCCGCGATGGAGAAGCTCCTGGCCGAGGACGTGCGAGTCCTCAACGACGGCGGGGGCCGCTTCTTCGCGGCGCGCAGACCCGTCACCGGAGTCCGCCGGGTGGCCCGCTTCCACGTCAGACTCCTGCGGGATGCACAGCCCGAAGTCGAACTCCGCGAACTCAATGGACTTCCGGCATTCGTGGGTCGCAACGAGGATCCCCGTCCGGGTTACGCCCCCGAATTCGCCAGTCTTGGAGGACTCGATCGCGACGGTCGATTGATCCTGTTGAGCACGATCATCGCTCCGGGGAAGCTCGACGCTCTGCGCGTGCGGGGCTGATCTAGATGTTGAGCGGATCATCGACCGACTGCTATAAGGGTGGCCGCCGGCGGGCTTCCATCGTCCCCGAATTTGGTCATGCTGAAGAGGTCCTAGATGATTCGAGTGCTCCAGATCGGCGCCGTCGGCCTCGTCGCGGCCCTGGTGTTCCTGATTCCGACACTCTGGGGCACGCCCTGGTCGATTGACCACTTCTTTCTGCGCAGCCTGGTCACGGCTGTCGCCGAACATCCAGCACTGCTGTCGTACGCCCGGCCACTCGAGGCGTACGGTCTGGATTTCTACTCGGATGATCTCGAGGACTATTCGGTCGCAGGCGACGAAGCGATCTTCGATCGGGTCGACCAGATCCGATCGGGTCTGCACGCCTATGACCGCGCCGAACTTTCTGCCGAACAACAGTTGTCCTACGACGTCTTGGATTGGTTGCTCAGCACTCAGCAGGCGGGGCGCGCATTTCTGTACCACACCTACCCACTCAATCAGTTCCAGGGTTCGCAGAGCGGACTCCCGGACTTCATGGTCAATATTCACCAGGTGAATGATGAACGGGACGCGCGAAACTTCCTGGCCCGCGTCGGAAAGTTCGAAATCGCACTCGAGCAGATGCGCGAAGCCGTTCTCGCGCGCGCCGAGCGTGGATTCCTGCCACCGCGATTCGTCCTCGAGGCGGTGGAACGCGAGGCCGCGAGTTTCGCCAGCACTCCGACCGAGCAGAACGTTCTCTACAGCAAGCTCGCGAGCGCCCTCGACGAGATCTCCGAGATCTCGCCCGACACGCGCGAAGCTCTTCTGCAGGAGTTGCGCGAACAGATCGAGGAAATCGTTCAGCCGGGATATCGACGCCTTGCCGCGACGAGTGCGGAACTCGCCGCACGAGCCAATGACGACGACGGCGTGTGGAAGCATCCCGATGGCGAGGCCTACTACCGCTGGGCACTTCGCTGGCACACGACGACGGACAAGACGCCCGACGAGATCCACCGGATCGGGCTGGCCGAAATCGAACGCATCCACGGCGAGATGAGCCGCATCCTCGCCGCCCAGGGACTGCGTTCCGACAAGCCGATCGAAGCTCTGCTTCAACTCAATCGCGAACCCCGCTTCCTGTACCCCGACACGGACGAGGGACGCGCGGAAATTCTGCGCGACTATCGCGGGATCATCGCTGAAGTAGGCAAACGCCTACCCGAAATGTTTGGCCGCCTTCCCGAAGCGCCCGTCGAGGTAGAGCGCGTGCCCGTCTTCAAGGAAGCGGGCTCTGCGGGCGCCTACTACCAGCCTCCCTCTCTCGACGGATCGAGACCGGGCGTTTTCTTCGCCAACCTCCGCGATGTCTCAGAGGTACAGCGCTTCCGCATGCGCACACTGAGCTTTCACGAAGCGGTTCCGGGACACCATCTGCAGATCGCCCTGGCGATGGAAACGAGTGACTTGCCCCACTTCCGCCGCTTCATGCCGATGACGGCCTTCATCGAGGGATGGGCTTTGTACGCCGAGCGGATCGCCATGGAGGCGGGATTGCACAAAACGGCTTTTGATGAACTCGGCGGACTTTCGGCGGAACTCTTCCGCGCCGTGCGACTCGTCGTGGACACCGGCATTCACGCCAAACGCTGGACTCGCGAGCGGGCGATCGAGTTCATGATCGAGAACGCGGGCCTGCCCCGCGGTGACGCGACGGCCGAGATCGAACGCTACATCGTCCTCCCCGGTCAAGCCTGCGCCTACAAGATCGGCCAACTGAAGATCCTGGAACTCAGAGAACGCGCCCGCACGAGACTGGGCGATGAGTTCGATCTGCGCGCTTTCAACGACGCCATCCTGGCCAACGGGTCTTTGCCACTCAAAGTGCTCGACGACGTATTGATGGGCTGGATCGAAGCGCGGTAGGCGACGCGATCAGCGGAGTTGGACCCGGCCAGCAGGTGTCTCCAGTTCAACGACGAGCACTGCTCGCGCAGCGCGTTGGACGGGCAGCGATGCTCCGAGAGCCTCGAGGTCGGCGAGCACCTGCGCAGGTTCGGGATGCTCTGCGCGCAACCCGACCAGCTTGCAGCCCGATGCGGCCGCACTCGCAGGGTGCGGCGTCGTTCCCCAGTCGATCAGAAACGGAACCAGCCCATCGCCCGCGAATTCGCTTCGAATGGTGAGACGCCACTCGAGCAGTGCACCTTCCGGTGTCCGCCGGCTGAGCGGGAGCACCAGACCGGTGTCGAAACCCGCCCGCTTCGCCTGCGCGATACTCGCGTCGAGATCTTCAGACCGCGCAGCCCAGGTCACGATGCGCGCAGAAGTCAGTGAGTCGATGCCGAACGGACGCGGATTGGCAGGTTCGGGCTGCTCGGAGTCGGGACCGACCACTTCGAGGTAGGCATCTTCGGAAAGCGCGAGCAGAGCGTTATGCGTCCCGAGACCTTCGTGTTTGCCACCCGCACTGGGCCGCACACCGAGTCGCTTCTCCAGGTCGTCGACCGCGGCCGGGAGGTCGGGAACCGCGTAGACGATGTGGTCAAGTCTCAGCGATTTCACCTGACTCAAGGGATCACTCTTCCGACTTGCCTTGGCGAGCAGCGGCGCCCGCCTTCTGCATCGCGATGCGCGTGTCGCGCATGCCTTCGGGAGAAGCGGCCTTCGCCTTGTCGATGTCTTCGATTCCGTCGGGCACGTACCAGTGCATGCGCGGATCGCCCTCGTAGCAGCGCCACACGGCCTCGGCAACCATGTCGGGTGAAACCAGGCGGAACGGACCTTCCTTGGGTGCGTCGGCGCCTACCATGCGACCTTCCGTGGGCTGCTTCTTGCCATCGATGTAGAGCGGAGATTCGCTGAGGATCGGTGTGTCGATGAGCCCGGGCAGCACGTCTGCAACCCGAACGCCACAACGCGAAAGCTCGACGGCCAGCGCCTCGGTCAAGCCCTTCACCGCGAACTTGGTCGCCGCGTAGACGGCGAGATGGGGTGCACCATAGGTGGCCGCCGACGATGAGGTGCTGAAGCACAAGCTGTTGGGCGTGGCCTTGAGCAGCGGCAACGCGGCGTAGATCCCGTTGATGACGCCGATGAGATTGACATCGACGATCTTCAGGCTCACCTCGATCGGAACATCCTCGAAGAATCCGCCAGCACCGATCCCGGCGTTGTTGTAGAGCAGATCGAGTTGGCCACCCGTCTCGTCGGCGAGCTCGGCGACGACTGCGTCGTAGGCCGACTTGTCGGTTACGTCCAGCTTCCAGGTTCGGCAATTGTCCTTGCCGAGCACTTCGCGCAGCTTTTCGAGGCCTTCAGTGTTCAGATCCGCGGCACCAATCCACCAACCTTGCGCAGCGAAGCATTCGGCCGTGGCCCGCCCGATCCCACTCGCGGCACCTGTGATGAAAGCAATCTTCCGGTCTTTGACACTCATCGATACACCTCGGCGACTTGTTCGATCTGTCAGTCTAACAGCTCGCCAGCCAGCAGCGGGATCAGAGCCCTCTTGCGATTTCGCTGTGCGCGCGACCGTCGATCGGCGAACCGGGCTGGATTCCGAGCAGGAAGGTCACGGTTGGATGCACGTCGATACTGCGCATCTCCTGCAACTCGATACCCGGGGGCACTTGAGCTCCCCAGGCGTAGAAAACAGATCGAACACCGGGAACCTTTTCGGGATCGTAACCGTGCATGCCCTTGAAGCGTTCGCTTTCAATCAGCTCACCACTCACATAGCTCGCCCAACGCAAGAACCAGGGAAAGTGAGCCAGATCAGCCAGCCAGTAACCTTCGTCGGGTACGATCACCAGATCACCCAGACGAGAGTGGTGGCCAATCCGCGCATAGCTGGGCGGATTCGTCGGGTCCAGGACCGTGTAGTGCTCGCCACCTGCAAGCGCCTGCCGGGCCGATTCCCGTTCTTCTGGATCGTCGAGATAGAGATGTCCCATGACACCCTCGCCGACCACGCGCGCCTTGACGCCCGCCTCGCGCACGATGCCGTCCACATTGAGCATGCCTTTGACGTCGACCATGCCGTGATCCGTCGTCACGATCAGGCTGACCCGTTGACTCAGACCGCGCTCCTCGATGGCCGCGAGCACGCGCCCGATCTGTGCATCCACCTGATGTGCCATTTCGAGCGTGGCCTGCCCCGTCGGTCCGTCGGAGTGGGCCGTTGAATCGGGTTCCGTGACATAAGCGGCGATGAGACCCGGCGAGAGATCCGCATCGAGTTGCGCGATGATCGCATCCGCTTGCTGCTCCGGACTTGGCACGGGCACGCGGAACGGTTCGGCAATACTCGCGAGTTGACCGCGACTGGAGGATGTATTGCCAACCCAGCCAAACACTGCGGAACGAATCCCCTGCCGTTCGGCCACCACGTGCAGGGGTTCGCACTCGAGGATCCAATCCGCATCGCCTTTGACACCGTAGAAGCCGCGTTCCGGATCGTGGAAGTGATTGGAAACGATCCCGTGACGAGCCGGATAACAGCCCGTGGAAAGCGTGAAGTGATTGGGCAGCGAAAGGCTGGGAAACACCGGCATCATCTCGTGTGTGTGCGCACCTTCCCTCGCCATCCTGTCGAGGTGGGGAGTATCCGCCGCCGCGACGGTGGCGGGAGACAGACCGTCGAACACGAATACGATGACCCTGCGGCCATCGTTCTGGCGGGTGGGCACCTCGACCTGGAAGGGTCTTCCTGTTTGCAGGAGGCGCGATTCCGGCAGGTCATAGGGTGCGATCGCGGTATAGGCGAACCAGAGCACGGCGAGAAGCAGGACTGAAAGCACTGAGACGAGCACTCGACGAAACAGACTCATGATGCGTTTTGCTCCCTTTCGATCCGCGCGCGAGTTTCGGCCTGGACCTCGCGCGTCAACGGGTAGCGCCAGAGAAGCGGCAGGGCGATGCAGGCCAGTCCGGCCGGTACCACACTGTACAGGTAGGCAACGGCCATTCGCGCGGTCGCGTCGTTGGTCTCACTCGACGGGTCGAACCCGAACCAGGCCACACCATTGGTGGCGATGAGCACGCCGAGGGCGACGGCCGCCTTGTTGAACATGCCCCAGATCGAGAAGTACAGACCCGTGCGCTGCTCGCCGGTTTGCAGGGTGTCGAGATCCACGATATCGGCCGCCATCGACGTGGGCAGGAAAGCCAGGGCGCCGATCGACGAGCCCTTGAGCAGCATGAGGACGAAGAAGATCCAGAAGTCGCCCGGACCGAGCAGCGGAATGAAAGCGCTCCACAGCGAGAGCCAGCCGATCCCAAGCACCACCGTGCGGTGCTTACCCAGTCGTGCAGAGATGCGCAGCCAGATTGGTATGGCGAGCGTGCTCGAAAGATAGTAGGCCAGAATGAAGAAGGCGTAGCGATCGAACGGCTCCAGCATCACCCGGCGCACGAAGAAGAACGACAGCGAAGCCGTCATGCTGATCGCAGCCACGAAGAAGAGCAGGCAGATCACCAGACGACGAAACGGTTCGTTGCGCCACACGATGCGAAGCCCCTCGATCGTGCCCACGCGTTCGGAGCGAACGGGCTCGGAGTCTGGCTCCTTCACGAACATCAGCGCGGGCGCGGTCAGGATCGGCATCAGAATCACGACCGCGACCGCCACACCAAACAGCGCATTCGACGCCCCGGGTCGCTCGAAGGCGAACGCCAGCAAGAGCGGAATGATCAACGACATCAGCGTGCCGCAGTAACCGAACGCCTCGCGCCAGCCGGTCACGCGCGAACGACCGTCGTAATCGCTGGACAGTTCCGCACCCCAGGCCCGATAGGGCAGATCGACGAGTGTGAAACCCAGATAGAGCGCGCTGATCCAGACGAAGAAATAGATATTGCTGATGCCACCCGAGGGGTCGCCGCCCAGACCACTCCAGATTGCGTGCGCAAAGCGACTGTCGGGTACGAAGAGCATCCACAACGCCAGGAGCTTGAGCGGAGTTCCGCAGAGCATCCACGGCTTGCGCCTTCCGAAGCGCGTGTTCCAGTTGTCGGAAAGCGTTCCGATCAAGGGATCGGTCAACACATCCGTCAGGCGAGACAACGCGATGAGCCCACCTACGGCGGCGAGCGAGAGACCCAGATTCTCCGAATAGAAGGCCGGGATGTAGAGCGCAATCGGCAACCCGACCACGGAGGTCGGTAGGTTGACCGCGCCGTAGAGTGCGATCTGGCCGCTCGCGAGTTCGAGCCGACCCGCCCGCGGGGATTCGGGATCGCCATCGTTTCTGCGCGCGGCCTCCGTCATCCTGCCATCTTGCGCCGATCGCCGGGAGATTTCAGGCTTGGCGCCGGGCGCCTTCGGGCCCGGAAGACGGGCGGCGGGCCAGCTCGAACTCCGGATTCAGGTCAGACTCGTCGCAGCCTGCTAGAGTCCTGCGAAAGAGGGAGATTTTATGAGACACGATGCGTGCTACCGTGCTAGCGACGGCAGTCGCGCGGAATCGGCCTGGCTGCTGGCCAGCATCGGAAACGATAAACTACCGACCTACCCCGTAACGGTCAGCGACGGCAGGATTTTCGTCGAGTTGGCAGGGGGCCCGTAGAGCAGGTCGACCGAAGCGGATCTACTGGAGATCCACTTCCCCGACGCGAAAGCGTGTCGGAATACTCTTCGATCTCGCGCGCGAAGTCGCCCGCGAGATCACTGACCAGGAGCCGAATAGAGATGCCCGAAGAATCTGACTTCAATAAGTTCACAGGCACCGAGGGATATGTGGTCTCAGGACCGCTCGTAGAGGCCGTGAACTGCGCGATCGCGCTCGAGCGTCCGTTGCTAATCAAAGGCGAACCGGGCACGGGCAAGACCCTTCTGGCGAGACACGTCTCCGAGGGACTCGGTCTACCGATGGAATCCTGGCATATCAAGTCCACCTCGAAGACCTCGGACGGACTCTACGTCTACGACACGGTACAGCGCCTCAACGATGCCCGCTTCGGAGACGGCACGGTTTCGGACATCCGTTCCTACATCAAGCTGGGACCGCTCGGACGAGTTTTCAAATCGGAAGACCGCCATGTCCTTTTGATCGATGAGATCGACAAGGCCGACCTCGAGTTCCCCAATGACATCCTGCTGGAACTCGATGAGATGCGCTTCACCGTCATGGAGACCGGAGACGAGATCAAGGCCAGCCAGCGCCCTGTCGTGATCATCACGTCGAATAACGAAAAAGAGCTGCCGGATGCCTTCCTGAGACGCTGCGTGTTTCACTTCATCGATTTCCCCGAGAGAGATCTCATGAAGAAGATCATCGATGTCCACCATCCGAATCTCGACGTCACCCTGCTCGATCAGGTCCTGATCAAGTTCTACTGGCTTCGCGAGATCTCCGATCTGCGCAAGAGACCCTCGACCTCTGAACTGATCGACTGGATCTCGGCTTTGCTGCGCTCTGGAATCTCGGTCGAGCAGGTCCGGCAGCAGATCCCCTTCCTGGGATCCTTGCTCAAGAACGAGCAGGACACCGAGGCTCTGACGGAGTTCAACTCCCGCGGCGGCGTGTTGCCCAAAGACTGGAGTGAACTAGGCCCCAAGTACAACCAGTAGACTGTGCAACGAGTAGGACTGAGCGATCGGGCAGAGAAGCCCGAAACCACGGAGGCAGAGCATGTTCCTTGATCTCTTCTACGGACTGCGGGACGAAGGTGTCCCGGTCGGTCTGCAGGAATGGAAAATGCTCATGGACGCGATCGCCCAGGGGCTACACGGCTCCGATCTGCTGCGCTTCTACAATCTGGCGCGCGCCTGCCTGATCAAGAGCGAGACCTACTACGACGCCTTCGACCGCGTCTTCGCGCGGGTCTACAAGGGAGTCGAAGGCGAGCTTTCAATCGAAGACGAAGTCCTGGAATGGCTGCGGGATCCGAAGAACTTCAAAGAACTCACCGATGAGCAGCGCGAGATGCTCGAGCACCTGACGAGCGATGAATTGATGCGGCGCTTCCTGGAGACCCTGGCGGAGCAGGACGAGCGCCACGATGGCGGTGGCAAGTGGGTCGGGACGGGCGGCCGTTCACCCTACGGGCACGGCGGAGAACATCCCACTGGGATTCGCGTGGGCGGTGAGAGTCGCAATCGCTCCGCGATGAAGATCGCGGAAGACCGCAAGTTCCAGGACTATCGCACCGACTCGACCCTCGACCTGCGCAGCACGAAGCTGGCACTGAAACGCCTGCGTCAATTGACCCGAGTCGGCCCCGAGGACGAACTCGATCTCGACGAATCCATCGAAGAGACCTGCAAGAACGCGGGCGAGATCGAACTGGTCTTCCGCCCGGAGCGCAGGAACAATGTGCGCCTATTGCTGCTCATGGATGTAGGGGGAACCATGGATCCCTACTACGAACCGATGAGTCGCCTGCTGACCGCGCTATACGAAGAGCGCGGACTGCGCGAGTTTCGTTCCTACTATTTTCACAACTGCATCTACGAACAGGTGTGCACGAATGCGAGTCTCCTGCTCCGGGATTCGATCCCGACCGGCGATCTCTTCCGACGTTACGACGAGCGCTGGAAGGTCGTCATCGTCGGTGACGCGGCCATGCACCCCTCGGAGCTGCTTTCGAGACGGGGCAATATCAACCCGCGACTGGAGTCGGATACCCCGGGAATCGACTGGCTGCGGCGCATCGACAATCACTTCCTGCGCAAGGTCTGGCTGAACCCGGACCCCCGATCGACCTGGCAGAGCAGTCGCACCTGCCGCGTCGTCGAAGATGTCTTCCCGATGTACCCGCTCAGCGTGGACGGCATCGCCGCGGCCGTAAAGTCCCTCGTGGGAGCTCGACAGGCCGCAGCCTAGCGCGCGTTTCTCACCAGGACATGTAGCGACGCGACACCGTCGCAGCAAATACAGGCTAGGCGGGTAATGCGATCGCTTCGACGTCGGCCGTGAGTTCGTCCAGGTCAGTGCGGAAGGCGGTGCGCTCATTCGAGGGAAGCGTGTCGGAAAAATCCCGGTAGTAGCGAATGCCCTCGAGTAGATTTGCGTGAAACTCCTGCAGGTACTTCGGCTTGAGTTCAGACACGCCCTGCCCCGCCCGCTCGCACTCTTCGCGCAGATAGTCCCGGTAGAGACCGAGCTCGCAGTTGAAGACGTGCTGCCGGTCGGGGCTGGTACTGAGCGAGGCTTCGCCGTAGATGTGCCGGAGCATTTCCTCCAACGTGGCCACGCGAGAATAGTCGCGAATACTCGGACCCGGGCAGATCGCCGTCTTGGCATCGGAATCAATTCCGAGCTTGCTCGTCGCGGCACCGGCCAGATCACAACAGATACACGACTTGGCCAGCAACTTCTCGATCTCGCGTTCTCGAGCAGCATCGCTCAGGTCCTGCTTCTCCAGCGCCAGTAGCTTCGGCTTCTGAAAAGCGCGCGAAGACAGACACTCCGGCACGTCGCGGAACTCCGTGGTCGTGGCGACGTAGCCGTTCGGGCAGGCACTACCCGGTCGTCCGGCCGCGATGCGCTCGCGCCGCGCCCGCTCGCTCGCCGAAGTACGCAGGTTCCAGAACCGGATCGAAAGCGGAGACGCCTCGGACAGGAAGACATCGCTATCGCTGGCGTTGCACAGTAGTTCCAGATGTTCATCGTCGAGGTTGGTGACCTCGGGGACCAAAAGGAAAGGCGATCCCCAGCCGACCGAGTTCGCGCCAAAGTGATCCAGCATCAACGCGTGCTCCGCGGCCGTACCGATGCCTCCCTGCACCGTAACGCGCACCTCGCGCGGCGCTGCGGGAATCTCTCGCCCAGCGGCTTCGAGCGCGGCGCAATAGAGCTTGTGCAGTGTTTCCTGCAACGCCCCGCGCTGGGCCTTGAATTCCTCCAGAATCGGCCCGAGCAGAACCCCCTTCGTCGGAAACGCGTGTCCACCGCAGTTCAGACCGGATTCGATACGGAACTCGGAAACCCAGATGCCCTTCTTGGCCAGCACCTTGCCCTGCACCAGGGCCGAGCGATAGTCGCTGACCTTGATCACGATCTGCTTTTCGAGTTCGCCTTCTTCGTTTGGCGCAAAACCCTCATGGCTCGCGAGATAACTGAAAAGGCGCGGATTCATTCCCGCCGACAGCACGAGCGAAGAACTCACCCCGCTGTTGGCATAGCCTCGTGCAGCGGCCAGCGCGTCACTCGAGTCCGGGCCGTATTCAGTCCCATCGGGGGCCACGCTGCGATCGACCTTCGTCATGATGTTGACGTCGATCGTTCCGGGTACGACCCTGCGGCGCAGCTCGTCCTGCAACTCGTGCTTCTCGGGACCGTCGGCCAGCTCGAGCGTTCCGCGGTACGCCTTCTTGAGCGGTCCCTCCGGAAGAAGCTCGTAATAGCGCGTGATCTCGCTGCCAGGCTCGAATGCACTGGCCTGCAGCGCCTCGACCTGGCGTTGGATCAATAAGTCCAGAAGATCGAGATAGGCTGTGATCCGACGGGCGCGCCGATCCTGATCCTTGTGACCGATCTCCTGGTAGAACTCACCACTTTGCTCGCTGTGATAGCGGCGCATCTTCTCGATGAGTCCGTCGTCGACCAGTGAGATGACCGATGAGATGCCATAACGCGCAACGCGAAGCGGCGAGTCGATCGTGAATCCGGTTCCCATGATGGGCACATGCAGACTGTGCCCGGTCCGCTCGCTGGCCTCGTCGAGTTCCCGTCGGATATCCATACGCTCGAGTCCCCCTCTGGACCTGTCAGTTCCCGTCTCCATGCGTGTCGGACTATGACCTCGCTCATGAGCGAAGTCCAATCCTGACAGGGGTTTCAGCTCGAAAGTGGCGGAGTCAGGAGAACCCGATCACTCGAAATAGCCGAGATCCCGACCGAAAAAGAAAAGTGCAATCAGAATCGCCGGGCCCGCGTTCATGATGAACATGACCAGCAGGATCTTGACCCAGAAACGTCTCTGGGTGCCGTCTCGTTCGATGAAGGAATAGAGCATTTCGATGGCCCAATCCTCGAGCCTCGCCAGTTTCCCCTGGAGAACCTGGCCCTGCGGATCCCCGACCCTCTGGTAGTCCTCGAGGTTTGCGACGTCTGGCTCCGGGGGATTATCTGTGTCGTCCTGTGCCATCCCGGCCTTCCTCAGCGATTGCACGGCGATTTTACCACGCGTTCAGGACCTCGCACGTGGAAGCCCCGAGGAGAACGACAGGATGTTGCATTTAGTCACGAAAATCAGGACGCTTGACGCTCCCGCCCACCCAGGAGTCCGCATCTCCTAGAATGGCAGGCCATTCGCCATCCAGGAGACTCCTATGACCCACCCGTGCATCCGCTTCCTGCTCTGCGCAGTCTTCATTCTCAGCGGCTGCACCGCCGAGGAACCGAAGCCGCCGGCCGCGCCCTGGTCTCCCGATGCCGATGCCCAAGGGCATAGCGCCCCGACCAAGTACACCGTGCGAGCAAACGCCGAGATCGGCAAGCAATTGCCGATCTCGGATCAACGGGATTTCGAAAACGCTAGGCGCGGGCTGGTCGCCGCCGAGAAGGACGCACGGGTCTACAGATCCAGCGAGCGCACTCTCTGGGATACCGCCGCGTACGATTTCCTGAAGGACGAGGCTCCCGCCAGCGTGCACCCGAGCCTGTGGCGGCAAGCGCAACTCAATTTGATCCACGGACTCTTCGAAGTGGTGGACGGCGTCTACCAGGTGCGCGGTTATGACCTGTCCAATATGAGTCTGATCGAGGGCAAGTCCGGCTGGATCGTGGTAGACCCGCTGACCGCATCCGAAACAGCGAGCGCGGCGTTGGCTCTCGCAAACCAGCACCTCGGGAAACGCAGAGTTTCGGCCGTGATCATCACCCACAGCCACATCGACCACTTCGGCGGCATCGCAGGTCTATTCGCCGATCCCAAGGACGCCGAAGGCGTAGCGATCATCGCACCCGACGGATTCATGCACGAAGCCACCAGCGAGAACGTGCTCGCGGGTGTGCCGATGTCGCGTCGCGCCACCTATATGTTCGGTATGCCGTTGGCCCGGACGCCGCGTGGACACGTCGATTCAGGGCTCGGCAAGGCACCTGCCCGCGGCGGCATCGGAATCATGGCACCCACAATCATCGTCGACCGGACTCCCCAGCCGATCGAAGTCGACGGACTGGAGTTCGTCTTTCAGTACGCGCCGGAGTCCGAAGCACCGTCCGAACTCATGTTCTACCTGCCCGATCGCAAGGCGTTTTGCGGCGCCGAAGTCGTTTCGCACGTCATGCACAATCTCTACACCTTGCGCGGTGCCAAGGTACGCGACGCCTTGCGCTGGAGCGGCGCGATCCAGCAGTCAATCGATCTGTTCGGGGACGTCGAAGTCGTGTTCGCAAGTCACCACTGGCCTACCTGGGGAAATTCCCAGGTACTCGACTACCTGAAGAAGCAACGCGACACGTACAAGTACATCCACGATCAGACCGTGCGCCTGGCCAGCTCAGGAGCGACGCCACGCGAGATCGCAGAAGAACTCGAACTGCCGGACTCGCTGGCTCTCAGCTTCGCCAATCGAGGCTACTACGGAACAGTGCGCCACAACTCCAAGGCGGTGTATCAGGGCTACTTCGGCTGGTACGACGGCAATCCGGTGAATCTGGACCCACTTCCGCCAGCAGATGCAGGTGTCCGTTACGTCGAGAGCATGGGCGGCGCGGCTGAAGTGCGACGCAAGGCCAAAGAGGCTTTTGATCGCGGCGAGTACCGCTGGGTCGCGATGATGCTCAACCATCTCGTATTCGCCGAGCCCAACGATGTAGAAGCGCGCGAACTCCTGGCCCAGAGCTACGACCAACTCGGCTATCGGGCCGAGTCGGGGCCCTGGCGTGACGTGTATCTGACCGGAGCGCACGAACTACGCCACGGCGTAACCGACGGCGGTGTGGATCTGGCGGGGGCGATCGACCTGCTGCAACAGGTTCCACTGGAGCGCTTTTTCGAATCGATGGCGGCCCGTCTAGATGGTCCGAGAGCCGCCGATAACGCGACGAAACTGAACTTCATCTTCAGCGATCTCGGAGAGACACACGTGCTGTGGCTGGAGAACTCCGTGCTACATCATCAGAAGCGCGCGGCCGACCCCGATGCGGATGCAACCGTGAAGCTGACACACGATTTCTTCTTGCGTCTGGTGCTGCGCACGATCGGCCTGCGCGAAGCCATCTTCTCCGACGATCTGGACATCGACGGCAGTCGCATCGCATTGTTGTCGTTCTTCCGTCTGCTGGATCAGCCAAACCCGAGCTTCAATATCGTGACGCCCTAGCACGACAAACCCCACAAACGACCCGGACTACCAGGAGCCACATTCTTGGCGAGCATGAAGACGACGACCGGCAAGGCGCATGCGCGGGTGGGGCTTCTGGGCAATCCCTCGGATGGATACGAGGGCCAGGCGATCGCCTTTTGCACGTCCGATTTCGCCGCCAGAGTCACACTCGAGACGGCCGGCCGCTTCGAAATCGTTCCGGGTCCCGACGACGAGTTTGACGCGCCCAGCGTGCAGGCCCTGAGCCGAGGCCTGGCGTTGCGTGGCTGCGATGGCGGCGTACGACTTTTGCGCGCGGCAATCCGACGCTTCGCGATTCACTGGCCCGAACTCGAGCGGCTTGGCGAAGACGACCCGCGCCTGCGTTTCCGCATGCGTTACGAGACCAGTATTCCGCGCCAGGTCGGGTTGGCCGGCTCCAGTGCCATCGTGATCGCCGCATTGCGCGCGTTGCTCGAGTGGTTCGATGTCGGCGCCGAAGCCCATGAACTCGCGGAACTCGCGCTCGCCGCCGAGGTCGATGACCTGGGCATCGCGGCGGGCCCCATGGATCGTGTAGCCCAGGCCTACGAGGACGTCTTGCACATGGACTTCGCGCCTCCCCGAACGCCGGCTTCCTACGCCCGGCTCGACCCGAAGCTACTGCCGGTGATGTACATCGCCTGGGATCCACGCGGCGGAGAGGTCTCCGGTCGCGTGCACTCGGACGTGCGCAGTCGCTGGACTTCGGGCGACCCGCAAGTGCTCGAGGCCATGCGAAGGTTCCGAGAACTCGTGGACGAAGGAATCGATTGCCTGCAGAAACGCGATCTGGCCGGGTTCCGCCAATGCGTGGACCGGAATTTCGACATGCGCGCGACGATCTGGAAGCTGACGGATCGCGATCAGCAACTCGTCGCGATCGGCCGCTCTCAGGGATCCGCCGTCAAGTTCTGTGGTTCAGGAGGTTCAGTGATCGGTGTGCCGGGAGATGCCAGCGAACTTCCGGCGATCGAACGCGCCTATCGAGATGCCGGTTACGAGCTGATTCGACCCAGCGTACTCCCGACAACCACGAGTCGCGCGTGAAGATCTTCGTCCTGGGCGCGGGCTACGCCACGCGACTCTACCCACTGACACGCGAGCGCGCGAAGCCACTGCTCGAAGTCGGCGGTCAGGCGATCCTGACGCGCATTCTGCGCCGTCTGACCGGACTGCCTGAGATTTCAGAGGTGATCGTCATCTCCAATGCGCGCTTCGCCGAGGCCTTCGAAGACTGGGCCCGAGATTTCGATCCCGGAATCCGCATTCTGAACGACGGATCGACCGACGAAGACAATCGCCTGGGAGCGATCGGCGACCTGGCCTTTGCACTGCAAGAGGTCCCGCTCGATGGCGAAGACTGGCTGGTGGTCGCTGGAGACAATCTGCTGGAGTTCGATCCGAGTCCGGCCTACGAGACGTTCCGCGCCAAGGGAACACCCCTGGTCGTCGTGCGCGAAGTCGAAGACCCGGACTCGCTGCGCCCGTACAACGAAATCACCCTGAACTCCGCAGGCGACGTGGCGAGTTTCGTCGAGAAGCCCGCGAACCCACAGTCGAGGCTCGCTGCGATCGCGTTGTACTTCTTTCCCTGTTCCGTCGCCGGTGACGTCGAACGCTACCTGCGGGAAGGCGGCAACCCGGACGCTCCCGGCCACTTCATGGCCTGGCTGGTGCAACACTCACAAGTCGCGTGCGAACGCCTGGACGGACGCTGGTTCGACATCGGCAGCCTCGAGACGCTCGAAGCCGCGCGCGCGGCCTTCGCAGGTGAACGAAGCTGACGCGATCCGCTGGGCTTCCGCTTCAACCGGCGACGAGCGCAGCCACAATTTCGCCGAACACCCGATCGGCGATGGCGATCATCTCGTCATCGGTGCGGTCCTGGATCGGATGCTCCACGTAGATGCCGGCGGTTTCCGCGCCGAGCGAATTCGATTGCACATCTGCGCCTTCGACAAACTGCTCGGTCGCAATGAACACGCCCGGCAGGCCTCGCGCCTCCAGATCCACCGTGTCGTGCACACTGCACGACGTACAACTGCCTCAATCCGCGAGCGCTTCGATCACCGCAGTACAACGCGTGGCGATTTCGTGGCGCAGATCGACGGGTGCGGGCTTTGTGAAGGTGGGTTTGGAGAAACGAAGCACCTCCGCGCCCGAATCTTTAAGACGCGCTTCGATCCGGCCAAGAAACACATCGCCGCGCGGTTTGGAGATATCGAGCAAACCGACCGTGGCACCCGCGAGCTTGGAGAGACGCGGCGCCCTGGGCCGGCGCGTCGGTTTCCGTTCACTACTGGGATCGAGAAAGACCTGACTCATGATTTCTTCCTCCCGGTCGGCTGCGCTCGATTCACTGCGTCGTCGCCCCTCTACTGATCCATCACGATGACACTGCGGGCGACTTCACCTGACTTGAGAGCTTCGAAGCCCGCCTGGAGTTCATCGAGCTTCAAGCGACGCGAAACCAGATCGTCCAGGTTCAGCTTGCCATTCAGATACATGTCCACGTACCTGGGCATGTCGACCCTGAAGCGATTCGAGCCCATGGTCGAACCCTGAATGCGCTTTTCGGCCAGGAAGTCGACACCGTGCAGTTCGATCTTCGTCCCGATCGGAATCATGCCGATGATCGTCGCCGTTCCGCCTGGGCGCAGCATTTCCCAGCACTGCTCGGTCGTCACTTTGAGACCAATTGCTTCAAAGGAATACTCGACACCGCCGCCGGTCAGTTCCCGGACCTGTGCGACGGGATCTCCAGCACTTGCGTTCACCACATCGGTAGCGCCGAACCGACGGGCCGTTTCGAGTTTCGCATCCGACATATCGACCGCGATCACGCGTCCGGCGCCGGCGATCGCCGCACCCTGTACGGCGTTGAGACCCACGCCTCCGCAACCGACGACTGCGACCGTCGAACCGGGCTCGACTTTCGCGGTATTGAAGACCGCGCCCACGCCAGTGGTCACGCCGCACCCGATCAGCGCAGCGCGATCCAACGGGATGTCCTTGGTCACCTTGACCAGAGCGTTCTCGTGCACGAGCAACTGCTCCGCGTACGACGAGAGATCCAGGAACTGGTGGATCGGCTCACCGTTCTGACTGAGGCGCGGAGCTTCTTCGGGACCGCGACGCAGACCTTCCTTGGTGCACAGTGCGGGGCGGCCGGTCATGCAGTACTCGCAGTAGCCGCAGAAGACCGACAGGCAGGAGATGACGTGATCGCCCTTCTCCAGGTAGGTGACCTGCGAGCCGACCTGTTCGACCACACCCGCGGACTCGTGCCCGAGCACGCAGGGCATGGGATACATATAGTCGCCCGTCTGGAAATGCAGATCGCTGTGACACACACCCGCGGCCGCCGTGCGCACGAGCACTTCGCGGGGACCGGGCTTGCTGACACTGACGTCTTCGATCGAAACAGGCTGATTGATTCCGCGGAGGACGGCGGCCTTCATGCTGATCTCCTGAGGTTGTCCGCTGGGTCCCATCGGGGCCTCGAGCGGGACGAAAAAGCGTTGGTCCAGCGGGACTGTCCCGACGGACCGGAACCATTCTGGATCCGCGTCGCCCCGAGGTCAACACGGACTGAAGCGGCGCCGGATCGAGGCGGTTATAGTGCCGCCCGTGACCCAGGCCCAGGAATCAGGATTGAAGCTCCTCCACGATCAGATGCGCGATTGCCGTCAGTGCAGCGCTGCGGGTCACGATGCAACTCCACCCGTGGTGTTTTCGGGCAAGGCGAAAGCGCGCGCCCTGCTGGTCGGGCAGGCACCGGGTTCGCAGGAAGCCGAAGACGGCCTGCCTTTTCAGGGCAAGTCCGGTCAACGCCTGTTCACCTGGCTCGAAAAGGCCGGTTTCTCGGAGGAAGGCTTTCGCGAAGAGCACTACATCACGGCGGTGACCCGCTGCTATCCGGGTGCGGCGGCGAGCGGTCGCGGCGATCGCGCACCCAGCGCCGAGGAAATCGCCCTGTGCTGGCCGTTTCTGGAGCGCGAACTGCAACTGGTCTCACCGCTGCTGGTCGTGCCCGTCGGGCGAATGGCGATCAAGGTCTTTCTGGGGGGCCGCCCGCTGAATGAAGCGGTGGGCTTTGCACATCAAGACGATCTTGGGCGCTGGATCGTTCCCCTGCCCCATCCGTCGGGTGCGAGTTCCTGGCTGAACGCTCCCGAAAATGCGGACGCGATGGAGCGCGCCATCCGTCACCTGTATCGACTGCGGAGAAAGCTGCGTCTTTGAGCGACGATCCGACGGAACGCATCGTCGCGCTCCCGAAACGCGAAGTCGACCTGGCGGTACTCGACTGGGGAGGCTCGGGTCCGGTGGCCCTCCTGGCTCACGCCAATGGGTTCTGCGCGGGACTGTTCGATCCGGTGGCCCGGGGTCTGACCCAGAACTTCCGCGTTCTCGGCTTCGACTCGCGCGGCCACGGCGCATCGTCCCGCCCCCCGGTGCCCGAGGGCTACCAGTGGGGCGAGTTCGTCGAGGATCTGATCGCGATTTCCGAGACCTTGCTTGAAGAACTCGGCGCGAAGCGCATCGCGCTCGCGGTCGGTCACTCCTTTGGCGGCACGACCACACTCGTGGCTGCGGCGCGCCGGTCCGACATCTTCGATCGCGTCGCATTGCTCGACCCGGTAGTGATTCCGCAAGACCTGGAACTCGAAATGCTCCGAAATCGGGCCGGTGGAGTTCATCCGATGGCCGAAATCGCACGCAAGCGTCGCGACAGGTTCGAAAGTCGCGAAACCGCGCGGGCGTCCTGGCAGGGTCGCGGGCCCTTTGCCGACTGGACCCCGCACGCCCTGGACCTGTATCTGCGCTACGGATTGCGCGATCGACCCGAGGGCGGTGTCGAACTCTCGTGCCCGCGCGAGGTCGAGGCCGCAGTCTTCGACGCCGGTCCCAGTATCGACACGTTTGCTGAAGCAGCCGAGTACCGCGGCGAAGGGCTGCTCCTGCGAGCGGCGCAGGGGAACTTCCCGCGACAGGTGTACGAACGCCTGGTCGAGATCGCCCCCAGCATCGAACTCGACGAGATCGATGCCGGACACCTGCTGCCGATGATCGTCCCGGATCAGGTCACGGCCCGACTGCTCGAATTCGGCACGGGTTAGCAGAGGATTCTTCTACGAACCTTCAGGCTCGTCTACGCGCCACGATCCGGGTGAGCGCGCGGTCGTCGATCCAGTCTTCTTCGTGGTGTTCGATGTCGAGCGGAGCGCAAAGGCGCGGAAGCTCGTCCGGCTCCAGAAGGAAGTGCGCGGACGGTTTCTCGTGTCGTTCCAGATTCAGGACCGTCTTGTGTTCGCAGATCAGCACGCCGCCGTGCGCGAGTCGCTCGACCAACTGCGGAAAGAGTTCTCGCTGCAGGTAGTGGAAGCAGGTGATCACATCGAAGGGGCCTTCGGGCGGCGGCGTCTGTTCGAGATCACGGCACAGCGTTTCGATGGATACGCGATCTCTCTCGGCGCGTTCGCGGGCCAGGCGCAATCCCTGTTGCGAAACATCGACGGCCAGCACGTTCAGACCCTGTGCGGCCAGCCAGCAGGCAATGCGACCCGTACCGCTGGCCACATCGAGTGCACGTCCCTGCTCCGGAAACTGCGCAGTAAACCTCGCGAGCCACTCGGGTGCGTCGCCACCGATGTGCAGACCCTTGCCGTAAGCGCGATCCCAGCGCTCGCGGTCTGCATCGGCCAAGCTCAGCGACCCTTCCAGACGGGTGCACGCTTTTCCACGAAAGCCTGCTGGGCTTCCCGGGCATCTTCCGTCTTGCGCAAAGGACTGCCCAACTGTTCCTGACGCTCGTATGCGTTCGCCAGATCCATCCCCAGCAGTTCGCGCACACCGCGCCGGGTTTCGCGAACGGCCAGAGGTGCATTCGCGGCGATCGTGCTCGCGGCGCGCAAGGCCGTTTCGAGCAGAGCGTCGCGCGGCACGATCTCATTGATCAACCCGATGGAGCGCGCTCGTTCGGCGTCGATCGGTTGCGCACACAAGAGCAGTTCCTGCGCGTGTACCCAGCCGATCTGGCGCGGCAGTAGCACGGTCGCATTCCCGGTCGGGTACAGGCCGAGCGCCACTTCTTCGAGCGCGAATGTGGCTTCGGGGACCGCGTAGCGCATCTCACTGGCCAGCATCAGATCGAAACCACCGGCGCGCGCGTGCCCGTTGATCGCGCAGATCAGGGGCGTCTTCAGATCAAACCCCGCAAGCAACGCTTTACCGACATTGCGCAACCCATCGAAATCGTGGGGATCGATGCGCTCTCCGCGGGCCAGAGCCTGGGACACGGGGATGGTCTCGCGCATGTCCATACCCGAACAGAACACCCGTTCTCCGCTGCCGCTCAGGACGGCACAGCGAATCTCGTCGTCGTCGGCGATGCGTTGCCAGGCCGCGGCAAGTTCTCTTAGAGCCAGTGGATTGAGCGAGTTGCCTCGCTCGGGTCGATCCAGCGTCACCAATGCGACGTGTGGGTATTCGCGCGGAAACTCGATACGGACGCTCATGGCTCAGTGGTGGAACAGGCGCAGATGTGTGTGGACCATCGCCATGCCGTACTCCTGACACGCGGCCTCGATGTCGGCGTCGCGCGTCGACCCTCCGGGCTGCGCGATGAACTTCACACCGTGACGTGCCGCGTGGTCGATGTTGTCGCGGAAGGGAATGAAGCCGTCCGAACTCAGCGAAACGCCGTCGACCTGCCCCAGAAATTCCCGCTTCTCGTCTGCGCCAAGCGGTTCCAGCTTGCCTTCGATCACTTCTTGCATGGCCTGCGTCTCGCCGCTAGTCAGATCCCCTTCGATGAAACGCACGCGCCAGTTGATGCGGTCCTGCCGCTTCACACCCTTTTTGAACGCAAGCCCGAGCACCCGCGGGTGTCGGCCCAGGTTCCACACATCGGCTTTGGCCCCCGCGAGCTTCGTGCAGTCGACCCGGGATTGCTGGCCAGCACCGATGCCAATCATCTGCCCGTCGAGCGCGTACCCCACGGAGTTGGACTGGGTGTATTTGAGCGCGATCATGCCCAGAACCAGATCGCGCCTGGCCGCTTCGGTCAGGCTTCCGCACACGACATCGTCCAGATCCGATAATTCGATCGCGCGGTTGTTGCGATCCTGCACGAGCTTCATTCCGAACACCTCGCGCTCCTCGCGCTCGGGCGGCTCGAAACTCGCGTCCGCCTTCAGCACGATGAAAGAGCCACCCTTTTTCGCGGACAACGTCTTGAGCGCATCCGTTTCGTAATCGGGTGCGATGATGCCATCGGACACGACGCCCTTCAGAAAGTCAGCGGTCGCCTGATCGACCGGATCTGAAAGCGCGACGAAGTCGCCAAAGCTGCACTTGGGATCGGCGCCGCGCGCGCGCACATAGGCGATCGCTGCAGGCGTGAGCTCGCGCCCCGCCACCTCGTAGGCGCGCGCCAGATCGTCGGGAAGATCCACCGCTACCGCCGCACCAGCAGGAGACACGTGCTTGAAACTCGCCGCCGCCGGCAAGCCGAGGGCCTGGCGCGCCTCCGCTACCAACTGCCAGGCATTGAGCGCGTCCAGAAGATTGATGATCGAGGGCGTGCCGTTGAGCAGACTGAGCGGCGCGGTACCCGCTTCGATCGCTTCGAGCGACGCAAAGGCCTGGTGAGGGTTGCATCCATATTTTAGGCGCATGGGGTCTCCAGCAGAATCTCAGAGAGTGGGATGGCGACTCCCGGCCCCCCGGCCGGCCAGCACTGCGTGGGGCAGCGATGGGGTCGCGAGGGCAAACATGAACCAACCCGAAGAATTCCTCAACACTCCAGCGGTGGTCCGAAGAATGGGTCTGTGCCGAGAGGCCGGAAATGGGAACAAAAGGCCTCTGCGAGGGACGCATTTCGGCCCTCTCCCCGGGTCCCAGCACCTCAGATGGGTCCAAGCCCATTCTTCAGACCACAACCTTTGTGAAGCCGGAGTGTTGCGGGGCGGGTTGGTGGGCTGCAGCCAGACCTTGCCAGAGGCGTATTCTCGGCCTTTGAGGCCTGGCACTTGCCTTGCAGTTGCACATGGGCATGGCAAGGAGATCCATCGTGACGACTTCGAACACGCATCATGCCCGGTTCTCGGAAGCTCACCTGCCGACCCAACGGCTGTTGGGGCGAGCGCTGGCCGCTCTGTTCTGGGGTGTCCTGGTGCTTCTGGTCGCCGGATCTGCGGCGCTATTGGGCTGAGGACTGGCGGCTCCCGCGACCGGGTTGGACCGAATTCCGGTGCTTCCTGGCGGCTACTGCTGCTCGTCTGGCAGGAAGCGAATCGCGAAACCGCCGGGGGTCGAGCGGACCATTTCGCCGACCAGAAGATTCTGGGATTGCCGACCGGGCATCTGGTAGTGGATCTTCACGATCGCTCCCGGTTCGACAGGCAGGGTCGTTTCGACCCGCGCCCCCGCCGAGGAGATGTCGGTGATCACGGCTTCGACTTCCTTGCCGCCAGCGCATAACTTCACCGAAACACGCGACACAAAACGGTGCGCGTCTCGAGAATCGTCCGGGCTTTTCTCTTCGGGCTGCATGGGGAGAGCTCCAGATGAGGGACCTTCCATCCATCGGCCCTCGCCGTGTCGCACTTGACAGTGGGACCTCGGGAACTGCGTGTTGTTTGCGCGTGAACTGCGCACCCCCCCCCCCAACACTGAGTCAGAGGCGTATGATCGTTGTTGCAGGGAGGCGATCATGCGGAACGGCGGGCCCGGCTTCGGAAACCTGATGCTCTTGGTAATCATCTGCGCATGGCAGATGGGCTGCACTGCTCGCCCGCCTGCGGGTAGACCTGCGGACCCGATCCCCCCGATTGCAGGTCAGCTGCCAGCAGTCGGCGCCGGAGCGATTCTCGACGCCTTTCCAGTCATGCCGGGAGGTTTCCGCCGGGTGCGGGGAGCCAGCGTGCAGGGACACACACAAGAAAAGCTCGACGGGGTTTCGCTGGTCGAGTGCGCACTCGCCTGTAGGGTTTCGAAAGACTTCGCGTGCCGGTCCTTTGATTACGACTCTCGCGTGCGGATCTGCCAACTCAGCGAGCACACCGCCGAGGAGATTGGCGGACTTGAGAACGTCGCCGACGACCTCCCCACCCTCGAACACTACGAGCGTCATCCCGGAAACCCGACCGACTAGCCGTCGAACTTCTTTTCCAGCCACTGCACGCTCCAGTAGCGCCCGAACTTCCTGCCGACCTCGTCATAGAAGCCAGCCGCGCGAAATCCGAAGCGTTCGTGTAGCGCGAGTGACGCCTGGTTGGGCAGCGTCACGCCCGCGTAGGCCCGATGCACATCCTGGCCCGATAGGGAGTCGAATAATGCGCGATAGAGACCCGTTCCGAGTCCTCGGGTCTGAACATCGGGGCGCAGATACACGGTGACTTCGACCGAGACATCGTAGGCCGCCTTCGGGCGGAAGCGCATCGATCCCGCGTAGCCGAGAATCCGGCTTGCTTCTTCGGCCACCCACAGGCGGAAACGTCCGGTTTCGGCGAACTGTTCCAGCCAGACTGCGCGCTGCTCGACGCTAAACGGCTCGATGTCGAAAGTGATCGGCGTTTCGAGCACATAGTGGTTGTAGATCTCGGTCAGCTGCGGAAGATCTTCGGCCCTTGCAGGTCGGATCTGGACGTCGCTCATGTATAGTTCTCACTGACTGGGGGTAGAATCGGCCTTCCACGCCGATCCCGGAGGACTCATGGAACGCCACGCCGATTACATCCCATTCGTGCGCTCGGGAACTTATCCGATTCGCTCGGGAAACACAGTCCGGCCATTGGTCGACGGCGAGCCTGCATTCGGCCGCATCTGCGAGGCCGTCGAATCGGCGCAATCGAGCGCGTGGATCACCGTCGCGTTCATCGACCGCGACGTGCAGATGCCCGGAGGTCGCGGAGGATTCTTCGACGTACTCGACGCAGCCGTCAAACGCGGTGTGGATGTACGGGTGCTGTTCTGGCGCTCCCCTGAACTCGAAGAAGAAACACCGGGAGAGCACTTCTCGGGCACCGCCGAAGAGCGCGAGTGGTTGGCAGAGCGCGGTGCGCGCTTCCTGGCCAGATGGGACTATCTCCCCGAGAAACTCTGTCACCACCAGAAGAGCTGGCTGGTCGACGCGGGCCGACCGAGCGAGATCGCCTTCGTGGGTGGAATCAATCTGGGACAGTCCTCGGTAGTGGCCAGCGGGCATCCGCACCGAGACGGCGGCAACATCCACGACGTGTACGTAGAAGTTCGCGGCCCCTCGGGCACGGACGTGCACCACAACTTCGTCCAGCGCTGGAACGAAGCGTCTGAACACCAGGCGGAAGATGGATTCTGGCCCCCTGAAGGCGACGGTGGAAACCTGGAGTTCCCGGTGGAGATCTCGGCGGTCGCCGGTGAGATCCCGGTACAGATCACGCGCACCGTTTCCAAGGACCGCTACCGGAATACACAGCCGTCACCGGGTGCGGACCCACATCCGATCCACGAGGGCGAGAGGAGCATCCTCGATCAGTACCACGCGGCGCTCTCGGCCGCGAAGCGCACCATCTACATCGAGGACCAGGCGATCGGCTCGCCCGGGATCGTCGGGCAGTTGCACGCCGCACTCGAGCGCGGTGTCGAGGTCGCCTTCCTGGTGCCGGGAAACGCCCATTCCGAGTATGTGCGCGCGCTCAAGAATCCCAAGCTCCAGCCCTTCTTCGACCTCGTGGGTCGACTGAAGGAGCACCCCCACTTCGTACTCGCAGGCATCGCGTCGCATGCGGGACCCCAGAGCTACGGCGATATCTACGTGCACGCGAAGATTGCTCTGGTTGACGATGGCTGGGCGACGATCGGGTCGACCAACGTGGCCGAGCGGTCCTTCCACGGAGATACCGAGTTGAACGCATCGTTCTGGCATGAGCCGACGGTTCGCAGTCTGCGCAATGAACTCTTCCAGGAACACACCGGTCGCGACGTCTCACACCTTGATGACCGGGGTGCTTTCGCGTTGTTTCGCGATGTGGCCCGCAAGAACGCGGCGCGACGCGCTTCCGGAGAGCGACTCGAGGGACTGGTATTCGAAATCGACCCGGTCGAGTACGGGCGCTGAGACCGATCCGCAGCAGCCAGCGACGACGAGATGTCGACGCGTGGGCGCTCGTCCTTGCTTCGCAGCGCATCTCACACGGCGTGCGCCGGGCTGAGGAAGGCTGGTTGCTCTGGATCGAAGACGCCGACGTCGAACGCGCATCCTGGGCTCTCGACAGCTACGACCGCGAGAACGCGGAAAGAGCCAGGCCCCAGCCCAAGCTGGTCGAACACGGCCCGAGCAATGCCGGTTTCATCACGGCGCTCGGACTCGTGTTGTTTCACATTCTGGTCAACGAAACCGGCCCGACCTGGTACGAGGAAGGCAGAGCCCACTCTTTCCTGATCCTGTCGGGCGAGGTGTGGCGCGTCGTCACGGCGCTCACCCTGCATTCCGGCCTGCCCCACCTGCTCGGAAACACGGCTTCGTGCGTGATCTTCGTCACCGCGCTGTGTCGCTGGATCGGACCTGGACCCGGTCTGAGCCTGACGCTGACATCGGGTGCTCTGGGCAACTGGATCAACGCATGGGCTCAGTCGGGTCCGCATGTTTCTGTGGGAGCGTCGACCGCGTTGTTCGGGTCGATCGGCGTATTGTCGGGAATGGCCTTCGTCTACCGACGCGAACTCCCATTGCGACGAGGTCGCGCGTGGATTCCACTTGCTGGGGGACTCGGATTGCTGGCCATGCTGGGAACCGGCGGCGAGAACACGGATGTGAGCGCTCATCTGTTCGGCCTGGCCTCCGGTAGCGCACTCGGAATCGCCTGGGGTTACGGAGTGCCGAAGATCGTCGCCGCGCCCGGACAAGCCGCTCTTGGCATCGGCTCACTCGCTGTGCTTTCGCTGTGCTGGTTCATCGCACTGGCTTGAACCCGCGCTGGCCGAGTTGTGATACCGTCGAATAGCGTCGAAACGGAGTAATCGACCCGAGGAAGGACCGCGATGACCAGCTACGCGGTTCTACTCATTCTTGCATCGGCGATCCTGCACGTGAGCTGGAACGCGCTCGGCAAGCAACGAAATCCATCGGCGGGCTTCTTGCTGGTAGCCAATAGCTTCGGCGGGTTTTGTCTCCTTCTGCTTTTCCTGCTCTTTTTCGAACTGCCGCGCATCCCCGGAATCATCGTCTGGATTCTGGTCGGCGCCGGGTTTGCGCAGGCCTTCTACTACGCGAATCTCGCTTCCGCCTATCGTGTCGGAGATCTGTCCATCGCGTATCCGATCGCGCGCTCGGCCCCTCCGGTATTCGTGGTGTTGGTGTCCCTCTTGCTCGGGCGTTCGGACCAGATCAGCACCCAGTGCATGATCGGAATCGCGGGGATCGTGTGCGGGGGTGTGATCCTGCCGCTTCAGCGCTTTTCGGATCTGAACTGGAACAATTTCCGAAATGCCTGTGCCGGTTTCGCGTTACTCGCTGCAATGGGTACGGCTACCTACTCATTGCTCGACGATCACGGCCTGCGCTTGTTGCGCGAGACGCCCGATCTCTCGATGAGCGCGGTTCACGCGGTCATGTTCTACGCGCCGATGGAAGCACTGACGGCTTCGATTTTCCTCGGATTCTGGGTCGCAATCCGCAGGGAGGAGCGAGTGGCACTTCGAGAAGTCTTGAGCGAGCACAAAATCGCCGCCGCATTTACGGGATGCGGCATCTACGCCTCGTATACGCTGGTTCTGACGGCCATGGCCTACGCGGATGACGTCAGTTACGTGGTGGGACTGCGACAGATCAGCGTGCCACTGGGAGCGCTCGTAGGCATTCGCCTGCTCGGAGAAGCCTCGAGTACACCCAAGTGGACCGGGGTCGCGTTCACCTTCGTCGGGTTGACGCTGGTCGCAACGGGCTAGTTGCAGGACCTATGCAAATACACTCGAGCATGTCAGAGTGTCGATATGACGGATACCGGACTCAACTGAAGTGGATCTCCTTAAATTCGAGCGCAGACGACACCTGTTGGTTCCAACAATATTCGGTGTCTTTGCGTATGCGATCTTGTGGGTGGGCATCGCGGGATCGGCAGACGCCCAGGTTCTGGTCGCGAACGATGACGAGTTCGGGATCCCCTGGGGCCTGACTCTGGTTGTCGAGGAGCCCGGGGTTCTGGAGAACGACACCCTCGATGGTGAAAACGCCGGAGAGAGCGGAGCCACGGCCGAGCTCGTCTCTGACGCAAGCCACGGCACGCTCGTCCTGGCATCTGATGGCTCCTTTACCTACTCGCCCGGACCGAGTTTCAACGGCAGCGATAGCTTCATCTATCGAGCGCTTGCGAGTCCCGCGACGCCCGTCGAAGCCACTGTTTCGCTCACTGCATGTTGGGGTGGCCCGCAGGTTTTTACCTGCTGGAATGAATCGGCTTTCCGAGCCAAGATCGCAGAGCTCGGTCACCCGAGTTTCGACGAGAGCTTCGAGGACGACGCCACATGGGGAGCATCGCGCCACCCGAGCAGCTCTCTGAGCGTGATCAGCCAGGGGATCGAGTGGCGTGCAAACGACTTTGACCCCACTCATACCGACCCACCCGCTCCGACTCCACCCGCGCCCAATACGGTGCAGACCGGACCCGGTGCGAACCGCACCGGATCGTGGGGGGTCTGGGACGGGCAACACGGCTACGCGTGGGGAACGGCTGGGACCTGTGACGTGGACACGCCCCCTGCCCACTGTGTTCACCACGACGGAATCACCTTGCAGCGCGTCCCCGGCCTCAATCCCATTTTCGGCGCCGGAGGATATTTCACGGGAATCCACGGGGCCAACATGGGGTTCGTGCTGGACGGCGATTACCAGAATCCGATCGACGGCGGAAAGATATGGGTGGGGCCCCACGTGTTCTTCGGTATCGTCGATGCGGGACCGGTGGGCTTTAGCGAAATTCAGTTCCGTGAGCTCGACGGCAAGATCGGCCAGGCGCTATACGTGTGGGCCGACGACTTTACGATCGTCGCCGATCCCCTGGCCGTGCCCGTTCCCACGCTATCCCCCGTCTGGCTGCTGGGTCTCGTCCTTGTGATCGCAGTCGCGGGCTGTTCAATCCGTGCTTGACGGTCTGTGAGTCTGCGAATGTTGTGTTTCAGGGAGTGCAGGCGTCGCCTTCGCATTCCAGTGGGCAGGCGGAACACTGCTCGAGCGTGGGATCGAGACCGATCATGTTCTTGAACGCCTCGATGTCGAACCCGTTGATCGCGATCATGTATCCGGAACGATTCCCGTCCGCGTCGTAGAGCTCGCAGGCTGTCGAACCACCCTTGTCTGCAACCGCGGGACAGGTGTCGGAATCGACGGTCTTGTTGATCGCGCCCTTGAACAAGGCGATGTCGCTGGCATCCACGCTCGTATGAGATGCTGAGCGCGCTGCGAACTGCACGTCGCACGCATTTCCCAGACCGTCGGCATCGTCATCGGGCTGGCCGCCCGTCGTGGTCTGTGTGCTGCCCGGTGCGAGCGCGATGCGCGGGTTGTAGATATTGATGCAGTTGTCGCATGCGCTACCCACGCCATCGCCGTCCGGGTCTGCTTGATCGATGTTCGCGATCGTGGGGCAGTTGTCGATATCACCGGGTCGGCCGTCTGCATCCGGATCCGAGCCCGCCGGAAGCGCGCCGCCGTGCCAGATGAATCCGTAGTTCCCCGGCGACTGCTCTCCGACCCTCAGCATCCAGCTCTGCAGTGAACGACAGAAGACCGGCGAGCGCGGCGGTAGGCCATCGGGAAAGGCGGTGGCGAATTTCGCAGTGCCGGGCGCCTCGTCTGCGAAAGCGGGCTCGAACTGAATCGGATCCTGGAACAGATCGCCGGGAATGCCACTGCCGCAGAAGGGGTTGTTCACGCCCATCGGACCCGGCGTGAAATCGTCGGCTCCGTCGTGGATGCCGTCGTTGTCGCGATCCATATCGGTGATGCCATCACCGTCTATGTCCAGACCCGTATAGCTCGAGGATTGACTCCCCAGGAGGTTGAGCGCGTCGATCTGGACCTCGGTGGTCCCTGCCGCTCCGAGACCGAGGACGGAGTTCGGAACCTCCACATAGTGACCCGGGTCGTCGTTCAGCAGACCGTAGAACGCAAGTGGATCCACCAGCTCGAGGGCCAGTAAGTTGATGCGAAGCGAATTCCCAATGGGGTCGCTGGCACCGTAGGAAAGCGGCGTGGCTGCGGCGATTCGGTCCGTCGTATTGCCGAATTCGGCCATCGCGTTGGTGACTTCCAATATGCACAGAGCCGTGTTCGTACAGTCATTGACCGGGTCGTAAGCGAGCACGAAAGCCCGCGCCTCGTCGCGGGCGATCGCGGGGTCGGCGCTATAGCCACCTGCAGGCATATCGAGTTCACGGCCCGCCGGGTTGCGTGCCGTGACCACGACGGCATCCTTGACCGCGCGACCGACGAACTCGCCGTTGAAGATGCGCGCGTTGTAGGCGAACAGACCGTCGGGGCCGGAAATCGGGTCTGCCGTCATTCCGCCCGCAAAACCGACCAGTGCCGCCTGTAGCTCGGCGATGGTCTCGTAGGCGTCGAACGTCCGCGCCGGTCCAACGATCTCCTGCGCGATCAGGATGCGTTCGAAGTTCGCCGAGATCGTCTCGAGCGCGCTGCAGCCGACGGAGAAGGGATTGGGGCCAAACCACTCACCGCAGTACTCGCCGCCCGTCGAGTTGAAGATGTTCAAAGGACCGCTCACCGGATCGTTGGGATCAGCCTGCAAAAGGATGACACCACGGGCCTCCCAGAACGGATCCAGACGCCACGGGAATTCCTCGATCCAGCCGTCGGTCTCACGAGACTGCGCGAGTGCCGCGAGATCGGCCTCGCTCAGCGCCGAAATCTCGGCGGGCGACCTGTCGAGAAAGCCGGTCAAGCCATTCGGATCAGCGAATCGCGTCAGATTGATTCCCGGCAAGAACTGGCGACCAGCCGCTGTCAGATGGGTTCCGACCAGAGTACCCGCCCGGGTCGCCTTCACCATCGCGAATTCAGACGTCCACACATCACCGGCCGCGTTCATCGCGTCGATGCCGCCGGGGAGTTCAGATAGCTTCACGCCGGGAGTGCTCAGATCGCGGTCGATCGTGCTCTCGATCACGGGGTCGTTAACCCAGGAAACCTGCTGATTTGAATGGCAAGCCGAGGCCTCGAGCTGTCCGCAACCGTAGATCGCCTGTTGCTCCGGAATCAGCGAAACAGCCAGATTTTGAAACACGACACTGTCGCGTGCCGTCGGATCGGCCAATGCGAACTGACCCAGCGTGATCACATCGTCCAGCTTCATGAGATTATTGCCTGCTCGGGGAAGGCGGATCGTCTCGATTCCCGGTATCGCCAACCCGGTGAGCGCCCCGAAGCCTGACAGGAGGTCCGTAGTAAGGAAGAACGTCCACGGTGTGTTAAAACTATCACCCGCGCACACTCCGTAGTCTTCATCGAAGCCCAACGTACACAGGGTGTGGAACAAGGTCTGGTCGGCTGTGTGACCGATGGCGATCGGATCCTCGGAGCGGAGGAACTGTCGACCATCGGCACCCGGCGGACCCCAGAGCAGGCAGTCACCTGCACTGGGGAAGATGTCATCGGTGTCTCCCGCGATACCGTTCGGTCCAATGCGTGTGTCCGTTGCATCCGTGCGATACGTGCACGACGTGCCACCAGCGAGCATCGGGGCACCGGTATTGGGATCGACGAGTCGCTCGAAAGGAGGCGTGTTGGGAAAGAGGATGGTTCCGGTCGGGCTCTTGGGTCGCGCGATCGGTGCGCCCGGCCCCGTGACCAGATCGGTCAGGTTCGTCGGCTCCAGGGACGCACCTGCGGGACGGAAGCGCGT